>NZ_PNCN01000084.1:0-25953 GCF_005886135.1 Pseudoalteromonas sp. S4741
GTGCATGTAGGTTCGGTGTAAAGTTTTCTGGCGAATTCAATTATACCTTATCTTCATGCTGTTTGTTTTTCATACCACAAAGATCAACACGCCCTAGTGATTTTATGTATTTTATTGGTGATTTTTTCTGTTTCTGTTGACGCACAACAGCAGACTCGTTTGCCGTTACGTGATTATTTTTTTGAAACCTGGAATACACGTACGGGTCTTCCTCACAATAGCATTAATAGCCTTGCACAAACACAAGATGGGTATCTATGGGTGGGTACTTGGGAAGGACTTGCCCGCTTCAATGGCCGAGAGTTTAAGTTATTTACTCGCTCCGAAATTACTGACTTGCCTGACTCAGGCGTACGTGCGCTAACCCCTACATCTGATGGCGGTTTACTTATTGCAGGAGCGCGCGGCGGTATTAGCTTATATCAACATCGCCAATGGGACACGCAACCACCTGCCCAAGCGATGGTTAATCATATATTTAAAAGTAAAAATGATAACTTGTGGCTAGCGCTTGAGAATGATGGTGTGTTTTATCGTTCAGCTAGTAGCACTCAAGACATCCCAATAATACAAAATGTCAGTGCGTATCGAATCATTGAAGACCCCAAGGGGGTTATATGGGCGGCGACCAGTGATGGCCTGTATAAAATAGTCAACTACAAACCCACTTTGATGACGCCACAACAAGGGGTTCCAGATGCTCCCGTATATACCTTATTAATCACCCGTGAAGGTCGACTCATTATAGGAAGTGAAAGAGGGGCACGAATCCTTAATGGTGGGCTATTTGAATCGCCTCACCCACAACTCGAGGCGGAATCTATTTCCAGTTTGTTAGAAGATGATCATGGGGATCTGTGGTTTGGCACCATTAATAAAGGTGTTTTTAGGCTTAGCGTCGATGGTTTAGAGCAATTAGATGCTAAAAATGCTTTACCCGCTAACCGTATTCTTTCTTTGTTACAAGACAGAGAAAATAGTATTTGGGTAGGCACCAATGCTGGTGTATTTAGGTTAAGAGAAGCGCCGTTTTCATCGTGGGGCAAAAAGCGAGGCTTATCTAGCGATTATGTGCGTACGGTATTGTCACATTCTGATGGCAGTTTATGGATAGGCGGAAGCACGGGTTTAGATCGGCTGCACAATAATCAGATCAGCCATATTAAAGGCACTAAACAAGGCTCGCCATATTCAATACTAAGCTTACTAGAGCAAAACCAAGGTGATGTCTGGGTAGGCACATACACCTCGGGTGTTTTAAAAGTGGTTAATAACGAACTCGTACCTTATTTAAACCGTGATAATGGCTTAGGTAGTAATGAAGTAAGATCTTTACTTTTTGATTCAAAAAATCGCTTATGGATAGGCTCGGCCATGGGGCTGACGCGCGTTAATACCGACGGTAGCTTAAACCAATTTACTAATGAAAAAGAGTTGCCGAGTGGGTTTATTTTAGCCTTGAGTGAAGACAACTCAGCTAATATTTGGATAGGAACCGGTAATGGGGTCGTGGTTTATGACACTCAAACTGACGTGTTTAATCCTGTTGAGTTTCCTGCTGAATTTGCCGCCCAATATGCGTTTGGCTTTTACATTGATGATAAATACACGTGGATGGCTACCGATCGTGGCTTAGTTCGTTATCAGCATTCAAACGCAAAGATGACTATTTTAGGGCGTGAATTAGGTTTACCCGTTGATAAGCTTTTTCAAATTGTGCCGTTTAAAGACTCACTTTGGCTATCAAGTAACCGTGGCATTATTGAAGTCAATTATAAGCAGGTAAATGAGCTGCTTGATTCAAAATCTAACAATAGAGGTACGCTCGCCTTTCAATTATACGATGAGGCTGATGGCATGCACAGTGCACAAGCAAATGGCGGTTCAACCCCCTCTGCAACCGCTCATTCAGATGGCACAATTTGGTTTGCTACCGCAAAAGGGGTGAGTACAGTAAAACTGGAACGCTTAAAAGAAGCCACTAAAATAGCGTTACCAACGATTGTTGAAAGCTTTTCTGTTGATGGTAAACCAACGTCGTTACCTATAGACGGTGAAACTATTATTTTACCACCAGGGGTGACGCGCTTGTCATTTCAATACGCGGGACTGAGCTTTATTATGCCGCAGCGATTAAACTTTCAAACAAAATTGGAAGGCTTTAATAACGAATGGGTCAACCGTCAAAACATAGCGACTGCTGAATACACTAACTTACCTGCGGGCAAGTATTCTTTTGCTGTACGTGCAGCCTATCCAAATACTGATTGGCAACAAAATCACAAAGTCGTTAACTTTGAAATTCAATCGCACTTTTGGCAAAAAACAAGCTTTAAGTTGTTTATGTTTTTTCTTTTTGTAGTGGTGATATATAGCGCTTATCGCTACCGCTTATATCGTTATAAACAAGTTGAAAAGGAATTAACGAGTCGAGTGGTGAAGCAAACGCAAGCACTGCAAGAGCAAGCCAGTGCCTTTGCGTATCAAGCCACACACGATCAGCTTACTGATTTACCGAATCGCCGCGCATTTGATGGCTGGCTGGCGGATAACTTTTCAGACTTTAAAGCATGTAAAAAATCACTTGCTATCGCTATTATGGATATTGATCACTTTAAACGGATTAACGATGGTTGGTCACACCTCATAGGTGATCAGGTTATATGTGAAATAGCTAACATTCTTAAAGCGCACTGCGAAGGTGAGCAAGAGGTAGCTCGCTGGGGTGGCGAAGAGTTTACTTTTGTGTTTCCCGATACGAGTGCAGTGCAGGCCCAAGAAATGTGCGAGAAGTTACGCAAATGTATTGAAAATAAAAACTTTTCAAATATCGCAGAAGGCCTCAGCGTAACCGTGAGTTTTGGTGTTTCTGACTCTGGTGATGTTGATGATTATGACCGATTATTATCACGGGCCGACCAAGCTTTGTATAAGGCAAAAAACAATGGTCGAAATCGAACTGAAGTGATGTGATTGAAAAACAGCCTCACTGCACCCATTACTATTTTAATAATACGGGCGCAGCATTTTAGCGTTAAAGCTAAATGGTTTGATTTAGGACGACCCAATGATAAATGGGCTATTAATTTTTGTTTTAATTGTATTTATTATAATGTTTTGGCGCTGGCCTGATATTCAAAATGCCGTGTGGCACCGTAAATACAGTGGTTTATTATTAAGCGAGCAACAACATACGTTGTTACTGCGTGCTATGCCCATATACAACAAAATGACCGATGCAGAGCGAGCAAAGTTAGCATCCCATATTGTGTGGTTTTTAAATGAAAAGCGTTTTGTTGGCTGCGATGGGTTGCAACTAACGGAGGCAATGAAACTCATTATTGCCGCCGATGCCTGCTTGCTGGTGCTTAACAAGCCTTGGCCTTTGTATAAAAACGTAAAAGAAATTTTACTTTACCCCAGCGCGTATTACGCGCCCCAATCAAGCCGCGATAACGCAGGCCTTGTCAGTTTTCATAATACATTAAGGCAAGGTGAATCGTGGCCGGGGGGAACATTGGTGCTTAGCTGGCATGATGTGCTTGAGGGCAACCGCTTACCCAGTGATGGGCATAACTTAGTGTTTCATGAATTTGCACATCAACTTGATCAAGAAACCGGTAAAACCACCGGCACGCCACTACTTGCATCACAGGCAAAATACAAACAATGGGGCAGAGTATTTAGCCGAGCGTTTTCGCAGTTAAAAACCCATGTTGCTTATAGTATGCCGCATGTAATACATAGCTATGGAGCCACCAATGAGGCTGAGTTTTTTGCGGTGATCACCGAAACATTTTTAGAAAAGCCTGCCGATTTACGCCGTGAAGACCCTGAAATTTACCATTTGCTAGTGGATTTTTATCAATTTGATCCTATTGTTTGGCACTGATTTTATGCACTTCATCCTATTACGCTGGTAACTTGCTGGCGTTTTTGTTGCAATCATGTAATAGATCAACACACAGCAACAATAATAAGTGAGATAAGCATGAAAAAAATGCTGCAAACAGCACTCGCGTTATCAGTTTCATTGGCATTAGGCCACGCACACGCAGAGCAAACGGATGAAAAAAAATGGCAAGTTGATTCACCTAAAGGGCAATTTGTTGATGCATCTATTAGTGTAGAGCAAGGCACATGGATGAATGTCGATATAAGTCCTGACGGAGAAACCTTAGTATTTGATTTACTGGGCGATATTTACACTATGCCAATGAGTGGTGGTAAAGCGACTAAAATAACCTCAGACATTGCATGGCAAATGCAGCCGCGCTTTAGCCCAGATGGCAAGCACATTGCTTTTACATCAGATCAAGGCGGTGGTGACAATATTTGGATAATGGATGTTAACGGCGAAAACCAAACCGCCGTCACTGACGAAACATTTAGATTACTCAATAGCCCTGCGTGGAGCCCTGATGGTGATTATTTAGTTGCACGTAAGCATTTTACCGCCAGTCGCTCGCTAGGTGCGGGTGAAGTTTGGCTTTATCACAAAGCCGGCGGTAAAGGGGTGCAACTGACTAAACGTGAAAACGATCAAAAAGATTTAGGTGAACCCATGTTTTCACCGGATGGTCGGTATGTTTATTTTTCTCACGATGCAACCCCAGGTAAAACTTTTCATTATTCAAAAGATTCTGTTGCCGGTATTTATAAAATTAAACGTTATGACCGTGAAACAGGCGACATAGAAACCATTATAAGTGGCATGGGTGGGGCAATAAGACCGACGCCGTCGCCAGATGGTAAAAAACTAGCGTACATAAAGCGTGATGACTTTCAAACCAGCCTGTACTTATATGATTTAACCAGTGGTGAGCATACTAAGCTATACGATAAGCTAGAGCGCGATATGCAAGAAACGTGGGCGATTCATGGCGTATATCCGACTATTGCGTGGACCCCAGATAACGAAGAGCTGGTATTTTGGGCTGGTGGCACCCTTCATAAACTTAATGTAGATAATAAATCAGTCAGCGATATTGCATTTAAAGTAGACACTACGAAAAAAATTCAAAAAGCAGTGCGTTTTACTCAAAATATCGACACTGATGAGTTTGATGTAAAAATGCTGCGTAATGTGCAAATTAGCCCTGACGGTGAAACCGCACTTTTTGAAGCATTGGGCTATATTTACATGCGCGACTTAGAATCAGGAAAAATAAAGCGCTTAACTAAGCAAACCGATCATTATGAGTTATTCCCGCAGTATTCTCGTGATGGCAAAAACATTGTCTACACCACGTGGGATGATAACGAACAAGGCACCGTGCGTGTCGTCTCTGCACGCAGTGGTCGTGGCGACACTATTACACAAGAGCCGGGAAAATACGTAGAGCCAACATTTAGTCCAGACGGCAAAACCGTGGTGTATCGTAAAGCCAGCGGCGGCAACATTTTAAACCCTAACTGGTCACTGCATCCTGGGGTATACAGTGTTAGTGCTAAAGGCGGAAAAAGTGAGCTCATTTCTAAAAGTGGCTATCAACCTCAGTTTGGCAGTGCCAACGATCGTGTTTATATTATGAGCCCATGGCCTAAGCCGACATTAAGTGTGGTAGAGCTTGAAAGTAAAAAAGTACGTAAACTGTATGAATCAGAGCACGCCACTGAATTTAGAGTCTCTCCTGATGGTGAGTATTTAGCTTTTGCTGAGCGCTTTAAAGTATTTGTTACTCCATTTGTAGAGCGCGGCAAAACGATAAATATTGGGCCCAAAGACAGTCAATTTCCAATTGAGCAGCTATCTGTACGCGCCGGTGAAAACATTAGCTGGAGTGCAAACAGCAATAAACTGTATTGGACACTGGGGCCTGAGCTTTACCATGCCAGTTTAGAGGGGATGTTTGCGATTAATAAAGCGGATGATAAAGACGTTAAAGTAAAAAGCGGTACTAACATCGGCTTTAGTAAAAAAATGGCTGAACCGCAGGGCATGATTGCATTAACTGGCGCTAAAATTATTACCATGGAGGGTGAAAAGGTCATTGAAAATGGCGTTATTGTTACCGATGGCAAACATATCAAAGCCATTGGCACTGCTGCTGATGTGAGCATTCCTAAGGGAGCAAAGGTCATTGATGTAACAGGTAAAACAATTATGCCAGGCATTGTAGATGCCCATGCTCATGGCTCACAAGCCAGTGATGAAATTATCCCGCAGCAAAATTGGAAAAACTTAGCAGGTCTTGCGCTGGGTGTTACTACTATTCACGACCCATCAAACGATACCACTGAAATATTTACCGCGAGTGAAATGCAAAAAGCGGGGATGATCGTTGGTCCGCGTATTTTCTCTACCGGTACTATTTTATACGGTGCGAATATGCCTGGGTATACCTCGCATATTGACTCATTAGATGATGCTAAATTTCATTTAGAGCGTCTTAAAAAAGTGGGTGCGTTTAGTGTTAAATCTTATAACCAACCGCGCAGAGAGCAGCGTCAGCAAGTTATAGAAGCAGGGCGAATGCTTGAAATGATGGTAGTCCCTGAAGGGGGGTCATTATTACAACATAACTTGAGCATGGTAGTCGATGGTCATACAGGTATTGAACATTCAATTCCTGTTGAACATATTTATGACGATATTAAGCAGCTATGGTCACAAAGTGATGTAGGTTACACACCTACATTGGTGGTTGCCTATGGCGGTATTTGGGGTGAAAACTACTGGTATGATAAAACGGACGTATGGAATCATCCACGTTTAAGTAAATTTGTGCCTAAAAACCAACTATTACCGCGCTCAATGCGCCGAGTTAAAGCACCCGATCATCACTATAATCACTTTAACAATGCTCGCGTAGCGGCTGAGTTACAAGATTTAGGTGTACTTGTTAATTTGGGTGCGCATGGCCAACGTGAGGGGTTAGGTGCGCATTGGGAAATGTGGATGTTTGCCCAAGGCGGCATGACGCCACTGAAAGCAATTAGAGCATCGACACTCGATCCGGCAAAATATTTAGGCCTAGATAAAAATGTGGGTTCATTAGAGGTCGGTAAACTGGCAGATTTAATGGTTATTGATGGCGACCCACTGAAAAACATTCGTGATTCAGACAAAATTGATTACACCATGATCAACGGCCGTTTGTTCGACGCAGCCACCATGAACGAAGTAGGCAAAAAACAGCGTGAACCATTATTTTTTGAATAATGCAGCCATTTTTTAGTTAATAAGCGGCTATTTAGCCGCTTTTTTAATACTGTATTTACCTATTTAACTAACTGCTACTATCGCTTTTAAAATATTATCACTAGGTGGAGTCACTGTTACATCATGCATCACCCTCGCTCTACATATATAACCTTCCTTTAAAATAAGTAAGTGTTGCGTGGCTTCAATTGCTTTTTCTCTATTGTGAGCAAATTCAGGTGTTTCTAAAAGAGCTGATAGTATGATCTCAAAGTTCGCTTGCTTGTGCTGTTTGCAAAGTTTGGCAATAGGCTCGTTCTCTACAGGGTACTCAGCTGCAGTATTAATAAAAAAACAGCCATTAAAACACCCTAACTCTGAAACCTCATTATTAATCCACTTTTTCAGTCCGGCAAAAATTGTCTGTGCGACTAACATAGCGCTAGGTTGTATACATATTTTTTTAAGCCAAGCGTTAAAGCAGATGTCACGTGCGACTAAACAAGCACAAATAAGCGCGTCTTTGCTTTCAAAGTGCTTATATAAGGTTTTTTCTGCAATGCCCGATACAGCTAAAATTTCATTAATACCAACAGCGTGTATACCCTTTTTATAAAAAAGACTCAGTGCCGTACTGATTATTTGTTGTTGTTTATCCATGATATTCCAAATTTGAGCAGGTAATATGCATAGTGAGCAAATAAAGTCGGTATTAATCGCAGGTGTTTTTTCTACTTTTGTTTTGGGGTTTTTGGCGTGGCTAAATTATATGAGTGATTACGGTATTTGGTTAATGGCGCCATTCGGCGCAACAGCTGTACTTGTTTTTGGTGTACCGCAGAGCCCGTTAGCTATGCCAAAAAAGTAATAGGGGGACATATGTTGACCGCAATGATTGGGGTTGTTTTTAGCTGATAGTGCGATTATGGTTGGGCTGGCTTTGGGTATTGCTATAACATTAATGATAATCACAAAAACTATTCACCCTGTTGCCGGCGCAACCCTATCTTAATTATTGAGTCTGGCCAAAGTTGGGATTTTTTAATAATGCCAGTACTGGCAGGAACTGTATTTATAGTTTTGTCTGGCTTTGTTGCGAGGTAGTTTATTCAATACTTGATGGATAATAAATATAAAAAAACCGCTTAACGCGGTTTCTTTTATACAAACACTCAGCTGATCAAACAACACCGCGAGGTAGGCGGCAATCGTGATCTTTGCGAGCAAGCTCAACTATCCAAAGCTCTTCTGCTGTGTAGCCTTCTTCGTTTTGTGTGATCACGGTGAAAGGCGCTTTTTTCTGTGCTTTTACAGGAGCAGCTTTTTTAGTTTTTTTAGCAGGTGCTTTTACTGCAGCTTTTTTTGTAGACTTACCAGAGCTTAATTCTTTAGTCAGCTCTGCTACATCAGCTAGGCGCATGTTCTTGCCGCCATCAATGCTATACCAGCCAGGTTTAGTTGTTATTTCAGGTTTTTTACCGTTGGCAGCTTCATATGCAGCTTCAAAGGCAGATAACACTTCTGTTTTGTCTAGTTTGCTCATCAGAGACCCAATACGTTGTTTACACAGATAAAGAAGAGGTATTTATACCTATTTTAGAACTGTTTTTCAATTTTTTGCGATTTTCCTTTCATTTTTAGCGCATAACCGCCAAAATTTGTACAAAATTCAGTGCAAAGTAAGGTAAGTAGTATGCAACGTAGAGAATTTAATCAATTATTAAACACCCTGTTAAAGCCAGAAACCATTAACGATTTTTGTCCAAACGGGCTTCAGGTAGAAGGTAAAGATGAGATACGTACCATAGTAACGGGTGTAACGGCAAGCCAAGCACTTATTGATGCCGCGATTGAAAATAATGCCGATGCCATTTTGGTACACCATGGCTATTTTTGGAAAGGCGAGTCACAACCTATCACTGGCATGAAAAAACGTCGTGTGGCTGCGCTTTTAGCTAACGACATCAATTTATTTGCCTATCATTTGCCGTTAGATATTCACCCTGAAATGGGTAATAACGCACAGCTGGCGCAATTGCTCGATATTGAAATTGAAGCAGGCCTTGAGCCAACTAACAACAGTGTAGCGATGAGAGGGCGTTTAAAAACGCCGCTAACGGGCAGTGAATTTGCTAAAAAAATAAGCCAAGTGCTTAAGCGCGAGCCACTAACGAGTTTAGTACGTACTGATAAAATTGAAACCATCGCTTTGTGTACTGGTGGCGGGCAAGGGTATATCGACTTAGCAGCCGAGCATGGTATTGATGCTTACATAACCGGTGAGGCATCAGAGCAAACCATACACAGCTCACGCGAGCAAAATATCGACTTTTTTGCCGCAGGTCATCACGCCACCGAGCGCTACGGCATAAAAGCATTAGGCGAATATCTTGCTAAGCAACATGGTTTTGACGTGACATTTATTGACATAGACAATCCTGTGTAAACACCTAGCTTAAAAGTAATTTTATAAATAACCTACTTGTAACGTATTTCGGGTAGGTTATTTAAATCTAGTGTTCTAAATAGCTAATTTAGCAAACTATAATAAGCCAGTATGTTGATTTTTTATATACCCGCATACCCTTTTATCTTTTTGTGAGTTAATTATTTTTGGTTTTATGCATCCCAAAAATTGAATAAACGTAATAGATATAAACCTACGCTTAAAATCATAATTACATCCATTCTTATATTGCAAAAAACACAGATCTTTCGCTTTACTTACCTCGTTTAAATTACAATGTTACTTTGCTTGCTACTAAGGTAGTTACTTTAAAGGAATGAAATGGAAGGGGTATTAGCTTTAATTGAGCAGTACGGGTTGTTGGTTTATCTGTTACTTTTTGGTTATTGTGCGTTAAAAAGTGGTTGGCTACCTTTGTTCGCAGGCTATGCTGCACATACTGGCGCACTATATGTTGGTTTTGTTGCTTTGGCTACTTTTATGGGTGGCTACTTGGGCGATGAATTACGTTTTGCTCTAGCAAGAGCGTATGGCGCGGCATGGCTTGAAAAACCAGGCCGCCTTGGTCGATTATTTAAAACAGCCAGTGAGCTTGCTGAACGCCATGGCACAGCCTACATTTTTTTATATAGTTATCCTAAAGAATTACGCACGATTGGTGCCCTTCCCGCAGGGCTTACAGCAATTAGTTGGCGCCGTTTTAGTGTGTTAAATGGATGCTCTACACTGCTATGGGTTATTGTTTTAGTCGATGGAGGCTACATTTTCGGTGCTACTTTTGATGCTTTAGGTGTTGAGAATTTAACAGCACTAAGTCTGATATTTCTTTGCGTATTTTTAGTGACACTGTACCGGCTTTGGAATAAAACAGCTGAGGTTAAAACCCTCTAAGAATAACAAAACACCCAACGCTACTATAAACGAATATTCAGTTTGATTTTTTCATAACCCCCTGTGTAAAAAGCAAATAATTGCGGTTTTAGGGGGAATTTACCCAGCGTAATAAGCGTTAACTTAATTAAAGTGCTTCAGGGTTAATTGTACGGCGTACATTTATCCACGCATTGCCAATAACTTCATGAGCATACTGGGTGACTACTAGTAGTGCTTTTGCATTGGGTATGAGTTGTTTATACCAAGGGAAAGCGGCAAAGTTGTGGTAATCGGTTGCGGCAGGGATAACGTTAATGCCTTGCGCATTAAATAAATTTTTTGCTCTGGGCATATGGCTTACTGAGGTGACTAAAGCGACCTTGTAATCAACGAGTTTTGAGGCTAAAAGTTTTGCCTCTTGGGCGGTATCCATTGCGTTTGGATTTTGCACAATACGATTTTTATTAATACCTAAGCTAATTGCGGTTCTATACATTAACGCGCTGTTGGTGACTTTTTCATACCCCCCACCTGAAACAATTAGCTGCGCATGGGGATAAATGTTAGCAAGTCTTATTCCTTCCACCAAACGAGTTAACGCACAATTACCTAACTGGCTGTTAGCACTCAATGCAGGGTTGGGGTTTATGTCACAGCCAAGCACCACAATTTTATCTATATTGGGGTGTTTAAGATAATTAAATGCAAATGAGGTTGGTTGGCTATTTTTAATCAGTAAGTTGGCCACCAAAGGGGTGCTGGCAAGTAGCAAAGTTACAAGGCTCATTAAAGATAAAGCGATTGCGACCTTTCGTTGTTTGAGCGCAAAAATAAGTAATATTAGGCTTACTAAACCCAACAAAGGTAACGGCATGAGCAAGCCGCCTAGTATTTTTTTTAGTTCAAACATAATGAGCAACATGGTTAAGTATATTTATTAGCATGTTACTCATAAGTTTAAGGTTTATCGACCGTTATTTAATTTACAGGTGTTTAAAAAGTGACGATAAACTGGATTATCTTTCATATCTTTTTTCATCGCTAAGTACATTGGACGCGTTAAACCAAGCGCGCCCAGTGGAATTGACTTAATTAACCCTTGGCTTTCATACGGGGTTACTAACCAATCGGGTAAGGCGGCCACACCCATACCTGCACTGACTAATTGAAATATAAGTAAACCTTGATCAACCGTTTTTAGCGTGCCGTCAAAACGCGCATTTTGGATGAAATGCTTAAATATATCCTGGCGCTCACGCGGAATAGGGTAAGAAATAATAGTTTCGCTTTTCAAATCAAGCGCAGTTACATAGGCTTTTTTCGCTAAGTCGTGATCTGGTGCCACAATCAGTTTCAGCTTAAAGTCAAACAAATGGGCGTATTCAAGTTTGTCAGGGTCGCGAATATCTGATGTAAGCACGAGATCTAATTCATCATTTAATAAGTCTGGGATAGCGTCGTAACTAAAGCCACGCTCGTAATCAATTTTTATATCAGGCCAAAAGTTATTAAATTCTTTAATGGTAGGCAATAACCAATGAAAACAGGCATGACATTCAACGCTTAAACGCAGCTGCGAAATAGGCTGGTTTAGACTTTCTTTGAGTCGGCACTTGGTGGCTTCTAATTTAGGTAATATGTCGTGTGCTAATTCAAGTAATAACATACCTTGAGGTGTAAATCGGACTGGTTGAGTTTTACGCTCAAACAACTGGCAGTCTAATTTGTTTTCTAAATCTTTGATTTGATGTGATAAAGCTGACTGAGTTAAAAATAGTTCGCGGGCTGTATTGACGAGAGAACCCGTTTCCTTAAGGGTGGCAATTGTTTTTAAGTGTTTAATGTCAATCATCTTTAATAAATCTCATAGATATGGTGAGTATAGCTCAGATTCATTACATACTACGCCTTTACAAAAACCGTTTCAACGTCTGGACGGCTATAAAATTGCACTTTAGTGTGTTTTTTATTGCGAATATTAAGTTTTTTAACTTTGCCGAGTCAAATAGTGTTTAATTTTTTATATGTTGTTGAATTTGTCTCATGTTTATTTGAGTTTTTTATTAATGATTTTTGTCCTGGTAACAGATAACTTTATTGTTATGTAACTCTCTAAAGTAAGTAGGTTATAGCGCGACATTAATATTTAACCTGAACTCTGGATAATAAATCTATCTCAAGCAGCTATTTACAGCGCTAACTACGTTGAATTTACTTGCAATAGACGATCTATTGACGCGTAATTTCGCCTTGTTTTCACTGGAAATCTCTGGCTAGAGAAAATAAATATAAATATCAATTTTGATTCAATACGTTAGTAAATCTCTTAACCAAAGTACAGGTTATTTAGATGTTTCATAGCGAGGTTAAAATGTTAATTAAAATTTACGGCGAAGAGTTTGGCAGGCAAAAGCTCAGTAAACGCAACTAGGATTCAAAGGATACACGATTGAAAAAAGCAGCGAATGCAGGGATTTAATGATTAGCCGCTACTCATTGGCGCACATTAATACCAATTCGTATACGTCTTTAAATAATATAACGTATTAAAGCATTCTCTAATGGCGTTAAAGATTTTACTGAGAACAATGTGACATAAAACTAATTATAAGGTTTTCTACTGGTTAAATAGACCCTTACTTAAGTAAGCAGTTATAAGGCAGAGTGTAAAAAGCTGTAAAGTGACGTTGCATGAGTTAGTGTTGGCAAAATAAGTCATATAGCATTCAACAGAACAGCCAGCTAATGGGCTGGCAAAAGCGTGTAAGAAATTACTGTGATTTTTAAAAGCCAGCAACCCTGGCTTATTAATTAAAGAGGGCTATGTATTAGTAAAATAGCTTCTTTTGCTGTAACAGGTTTAGACTTTAAAAAGCCTTGGCCATAATCACATTGGGTTTTTTGCAAAATAGCGAGTTGTTCAGGGCTTTCTATCCCTTCTGCTATAACAATAAGATCTAATGAAATGGCTAAGGTTAAAATAGCATCAATCAATGGATTGGCCGTGGTTTTTAAATTATCGATAAAGCTTTTATCAATTTTAAGGACATGAATAGGCAGTTGATGCAAGTAACCAAGGGCAGAGTAACCGGTGCCAAAGTCATCTAAACAGAGCAATACTTTTAAAGGCGACAATCCTTGAATAATTTGTGTTGCTAACTCTAAGTTTTCAATCAATCCCGATTCGGTTATTTCTAGACATAATGAGCCTAAAGGTAGTTGATGTTTTTTGTAGATCGCGTGAAGCTGATCTACAAACTCTAAACTTGCGAAGTGGCGAGATGAAACATTAACCGTAACGCGTAAAAAACGATGCCCTTGTTGTTGCCATAAAGCGATATGCTGTGCTGCAAGGTCGAGCAAATGCAAATCTAAATTAATAATCTGCCCCGTTTTTTCTGCAATGGGGATAAAGTCACCTGGCGATACAAACCCTTTTCGTGGGTGATGCCAACGTACTAAAGCTTCAAACCCCATAACGTCACTGCTAGTAATGTTAAAAATAGGCTGAAAATACAGTTCAAACTCATTATGCTCAATACCGTGTTGTAAATCATTTTCAAGGTCGGCATGTGTTTTTAACTTGTTACGCATGACATTATTAAAAAATTTAACTTGGCCACGCCCTGATGATTTTGCTTCGTACATAGCCGCGTCTGATTGCTGTAATAAAACAAATGCTTCATCGTTTACATTATCGCTAAATGCAATGCCAATACTGGTAGAGGGTTGCAGTAAATGACCATCAATATCAATGGGATCTGACAGGGCGGTTTTTATTCGAGCGAGGGCATCGTTTACTTGGTCACGATGACTGAGATTTTCCATAAAAATAGCAAACTCATCGCCACCTAAGCGAGAAAAGGTATCAGTATTGCGAATGGTTTGAGTAATCAATTTACAAATAGCAATTAAAAAATGGTCACCTACTTCATGGCCTAACGAATCATTAATACTTTTGAAGCGATCGAAATCAAGATAGAGCAGAGCATGAAAAGTACCTTTTTTTGCACGATTCAAGCGTAAAATTGCATGCTTCATTCTTTCTATTAGTAACGAACGATTGGCAAGCCCTGTTAGTTCATCATGCAGTGCTTTGTGCTCGAGTTCTTGGCGGGCTAAATGCCTGTCTATAACCATACTTATTTGTCGGCTCACATACGTCAACAGCGAGCTATCATGTTCGTTGTAGTAATGTTGCTTGTCATAGCTTTGTACGACAATAACGCCACTCATGCGCTCATTAACTTTATATGGCACACCAAGCCAAGAGTCTGCTAGTTCACCGAACAATTTAAAGTGGCCTTGCTCTATATAGTGTCGGTATTGCTCTTTATTAAGCAGTAAAGGGCGCTCGTTAATTAATAAATAGTAAGAGGCTGTTTCTTTTAACTGATCTTTTGAAATAATTTTATGCGTGTTTGTTTGTACACCGCCTTCAACGGTATAGACAAAATCTAGAACATCTTCTTTTTTATCATACAAAGCAATAAAAAAGTTACTTGCATTAAGAAGGCTATCAATAATCACATGCAGCGATTTAAAAAAGGTATCTAAATTTTGTGCTTTATAGGTTAAGTTAGCTATTTGCAGTAGGCTACTTTCTAATTTTTGCGCATTATTAAGTTGCCGAACGGTATCTTGCAAGCTGTTGACGGTATTCACTTGATTTATTTTTGCGCTTAGTAAGTGGGCAACGGTAGTTAAAATTTCTAAATGTGAACTGGTAAAGTAATTTTTTATTGGGTGTTCACAGTCAATTACGCCGAGTACTTTATCTTTATATATTAAAGGCACACACAGCTCTGATTGTGCAGGGCGCTCATCAGCAATGTAGCGGCTGTCTTTAGTTACATCGCCTATTATTAACGCTTGCCCAGTTGATGCAGCATAGCCCGTTATCCCCTCATTAAAGCGGATTAACTTTCGTTCTGACTGGTAACTAGTGTGTTCGCTTTCAATACCCATAGACGCCACTTGATTTAGCGTAGATTGGCTGTCATCGGCTAAATAAATCACGCAGTCGACAAATCCAAGTCGATTAACAACTTGTGTAGTGACATAACTAAAGAGCGCTTCTAACGTATTCAGTTGCAATAAACTTGAGGAGAACTGATTGATTATACTCAATTGATCCGTTTTAGTTTCGAGCGCTTTAGTAGTATCGATAATGTTCGACATAGGCAACGAAGGTAGGCCTTATAATTATTAAAGATACATACGTTAACCTAATATTAACCTTTCTACAAAATAAAACGACAAATGAGAAGCGTGAAGTGTAAAGTTTACTTTATATATAGTATCTAAGGATTATTTTTAATAAGGTCTTTACTCGAAAACCCCATATGCCTATGATCAGTTAACTTAAGCATTAGGATTTTACGATGACGAGCAAAATGACAACTTTAACGATTACTAGACCCGATGATTGGCATGTACATTTACGCGACGGGGATCAGCTAAAAGATACAGTACGTGATATCAGTCGTTATATGGGCCGCGCGATCATTATGCCAAACCTAGTACCGCCAGCCACGTGTACTGAAACCGCATTATCGTACCGAGAGCGCATTATGGCAGCGAAACCTCAAGGGCAGTTTGAGCCACTAATGGTACTTTATCTTACTGATAAAACGACACCAGAAGAGATAAAAAAGGCAAAAGCAACGGGTAAAATATTTGCAGCTAAATTGTACCCAGCGGGTGCAACCACAAATTCAGATTCTGGCGTAACATCGGTTAAAAATATTTATCCGGTGTTAAAAGCAATGCAAGAAGTTGGCATGCTGTTACTCGTCCACGGTGAAGTAACCGACTCGTCTATTGATATATTTGACCGTGAAAAAGTGTTTTTAGAGACTATTCTAGGCGATGTTGTCGCTGACTTCCCTGAGCTTAAAATTGTTCTTGAGCACATAACAACGAAAGATGCAGTCGAGTTTGTAAAAAGTGCCTCTGATAACGTAGCAGCTACAATTACTGCGCATCATTTACTATATAACCGTAACCATATGTTAGCAGGGGGCATTCGCCCACATTATTATTGCTTACCTATATTAAAGCGAAACATTCATCAGCAAGCACTTATGGCGGCTGCAACGAGTGGCAATAAAAAATTCTTTTTAGGCACTGATTCAGCGCCACATTATAAAGATAAAAAAGAAGCTGCATGCGGTTGTGCAGGTGCTTACACTGCACATGCTGCTATTGAACTTTATGCTGAAGCTTTTGAAGAGGCTGATGCGCTTGATAAGTTAGAGGGCTTTGCAAGCCATTTTGGTCCAGATTTTTATGGCTTAGCGCGTAATACCGACACTATTACCTTAGAAAAATCGCCTTGGACAGTGCCGGCAAGCTACTCGCTAGGCGACTCTGAAGTAGTACCAATCAAAGCCGAGAGCGTTATCGACTGGCAAGTTAAATAGTTAATATTTAAACACTAAACTCTAAACCACCTTAAATTCAAGGTGGTTTTTTATTTTAAGTGGCTAAAAAATATACTGATAAAAACTATTTTAAAGCAATTGTAATCTGTTTATAAAAAATACAATGTTTTGTTTGTTATTTTCTATAAAAATTAAAAGGTTAGACCGTAGTTAGTAAAACAATGAAACTTCAAAAATAAATCCTAAATAATAGAGCTAAAAAAATTTTAATGTGTTAATCTTAATTTGCTTTGAGTTTTTGCGTATTGAATTACGGTATTGTGCTGCGTTTAAGGTTACCGGTTTGGTTATTACTTCTTCCTGTACTATCACCTCCAGTTTTTTGGGCATTGACTCAGGGAGGATATTGCCATAATTATATGGCTGAATTTTAATTATTGACTTACAGGAAAATTTAGTATGTCGGTTACTGGTAAAGTAAAATTTTTCAACGAAGCTAAAGGCTTTGGTTTCATTGAACAAGAAAATGGTCCTGACGTGTTTGTACATTTCAGCGCAATCGCTGGTTCTGGTTTTCGCACTCTTAGCGAAGGTCAAGCAGTGACTTTCAGCATCAAGCAAGGTCAAAAAGGCCCTGAAGCTGAGAACGTAGAAGTAGCATAATTTATTATGTGAACCTAAGTTCATCGTGGTGAAACACTAACCTGTTTCACCATAATTCTTAAATAATTATCAACTCTATTTTTAATCTCTCTTTATTGCCTTTCATTTCTGATATCCATTATTTATATTTTTAACTCCGATATACCAAATTAAACGTAAACCTTTATGCGCTACTCCGTAGTTGGCCAATGATCGCCTAGCGATTTAAATTTAGTCTACTGCCTGATATGAGTTTAATGATATTGAGTTCATAAAAGTGTGTAAGATTGATATTTCTCCATGGAAAAATATAAAAAATCGGCAGGATATTAATGATCAGTAGAAACAAAAAACACAGGTGTTAATAAAAATGATTCTTTGTAATCTATTTCCCCTCCTTTGTATTGCTTTTTAGATAATCGGCACGTCCTTATTACTATGCGACGAATGCGCGAATAATAACGATTAGCTGTATTTTTAGCTTAAAAAGTCTCAAAAACCACTAAAAAAGAATATTCGGGAGAGAATATAAGCTTATTTTTAATTTTTTTTCAGCCACGATTAAGTTAATTTTAAATGTTATATTTTTGTTTACTTTAACTAAGTGGTTTATCATTATTCTTACTATATCTGGCTTTGCTGAAATTGCATTTGTCACGTTAGTTACGATAATGTTAATTTTTTTGTGTGAGCCCTTTAAATATCTTACAAACAAGCTGATTTATTTATAGGTTATGCGAAACATGAAGTTGACATGACTTAATGCATTTAGCATTATTGGTAAGTTGATATCTATTAAAAGATATCAGGGTTGTCTTCCCCTTACGGGTTGATAATTAAATTATAAAAGTAACATTACTTAATTGGTTGGGAACTATGTCTGTTAAAATCAGAAAGAGTCTTGTAGCAACTGCGTTGGTTGGCGCTTTTGCATTTGCAAGCAGCAATGTGATTGCAGATCCTTTGAATGACGTGCAAAAAGCAGGTCAAACAATTCAAAAGGCTGCGGTTAAGTCTCAAACTAAAATTGACAATGTATATGGTCAAACTCAGGAGCTAATCGCTGAGTACCGTAGCATCGTTGATGAGACTGAACTTATGAAAGTGTACAACGATCACGTAGCACGTTTGGTCGCAGACCAAAACGCGTCTATCGCATCGTTCGATCGTCAAATCGCGACTATCGATAACACTAAACAAAACGTTGTGCCTTTGATGTATCGCATGATCGATACGCTTGAGCAATTCATCAAAGCGGACGTTCCATTTAACCTTGAAACTCGTCTTGGACGTGTTGAAAGATTACGTGAGATCATGGCATCTGCATCTGTAACAACGTCTGAGAAGTTCCGTCAGGTACTTGAAGCGTACACTGTTGAAACAGCATACAGTTCAGCTGTAACTGCTTCTCAAGGTACTTTAGATGTTGATGGTCGTAGTATTAACGTTGATATTGGTCGTTTAGGTCGTATCACTTATGTTGCGCAATCATTCGATCTAAAACACGCTTGGGTGTGGGATAACAACACTAAACAGTGGAAAGAATTAGGTGAAGAATACCTAAAACCTGTTAAAGAAGTGATCCGTATGGCGCGTAAGCAAGCCACACTAGAACTTGTTAAACTACCAATTTTTGGCGCGGAGTAATCAATAATGAAGAAACTATTTAAAGGTTTTGCTGTTGCAGCAGTACTGTCTGTTTCTGCCGGTACCGCGCTTAATGCACATGCAAATACTGATGCTTTAGATAAAATTCTTGAGCAAGTAAAGCAAGAGCGTATTTCTGAAGGGAAAATCAATAAGCAACGTGAACAAGAGTTCTTATCAGATCGTGCTGATAAGCAAGCGTTACTTAACAAAGCGAAAAGCCAATTAGCTGCTGAAAAAGCACGTGGTGATCGTCTTAGCAAAGAATATGCACAAAACGAAAATACTTTAGCGGAAAAAGAGCAAGCTCTTCAAAACGCGCAAGGTACGTTAGGTGAAATGTTTGGTGTTGTTCGTCGTGCAGCAGCTGACGCGATTGGTTCAATCGAAGCATCTTTAGTAAGTGCTGAAAAACCAGGTCGTGCTGAAGTACTTCGTTCATTAGCTGCGGCTAAAGAACTTCCAACAGTTCGTGAGTTAGAAGAACTTTGGATTTCACTTCAAACAGAAATGACAGAGTCAGCTAAAGTTTCAACGTTTGAAACTGAAGTTGCAGGTCTTGACGGTAACCCGTCAATGAAAAAAGTAACACGTATCGGTAACTTCAACTTAGTTACAGACGATGGCTACTTAATCTATTCACCAGAGACCAAGTCTATACAGCCTCTAGGTAAGCAACCTGACAGCTATATCTTAAAAGGTATTTCTGATCTAGAAGGTACTTCAGCGGATAACTACGCTGGCGTATACGTGGATCCTACACGTGGTGCAATTTTGCGTATCAACACGCAGAAGAAGTCTCTTATGGAGTACTACGAGCAAGGTGCTGAAGTTGGTTACATCATCACCGTATTGCTTGCTGTAGGTCTTTTAATCTTCTTAGTACGTTTCATTGATTTAGCGCTTACTACTTCTAAGATCAAAGCTCAGCTTAAGAACTTGTCTACACCGAATACAAACAACCCATTGGGTCGTATTCTTAAAGTGTACTCTGACAACAAAAATCAAGATGTTGAAAACCTTGAGCTTAAACTTGATGAAGCGATTCTACGTGAAACGCCACGCATCGAAGCGGGTATTAACATCATCAAGATCCTTGCTGCTATCGCACCATTACTAGGTCTACTAGGTACAGTAATCGGTATGATCCTAACGTTCCAAACAATCACATTGTTCGGTACGGGCGATCCGAAGATCATGGCTGGTAACATCTCTCTAGCACTTGTAACTACAGCGCTAGGTCTTATTGCAGCTCTACCACTTATCCTACTTCACTCTATTGTTGCAAGTCGTAGTAAGTCGGTATTACATATCCTTGATGAGCAAAGCGCGGGTATCATCGCGACTCACGCGGAGAAGGAGAAAGCCTAATGCTAGTCCTGATGGAGATATGGGAATCTATCAGGGATTTTGTTGGCACAGGCGGCCAGGTATTATACGTGGTCGCGATAGCACTCTTTCTTATGTGGGTTTTAATGATTGAGCGCTATTGGTTCCTACTTGCTGAATTTCCTCGTTTAACGAAGGAAATAGTAGCCAAGTGGGATGCCCGCCAAGACACTACGTCTTGGTACGCACACAGAATCCGTGAAGCATGGATTTCTGAAGCGTCTGAAAAATTAGATCAGCGTATGTTGTTGATTAAAACATTAGTAGCTGTATGTCCTTTAATAGGCTTACTTGGTACTGTTACGGGTATGATCGCGGTTTTTGAAACCATGGCAACCCAAGGTACAGGTAATGCACGTTTAATGGCATCAGGCATATCAATGGCAACAATCCCAACAATGGCTGGAATGGTTGCGGCACTATCTGGGGTATTCTTTAGCTCACGCCTTGAGGCAAGAGCGAGAATGGTGAAAGCCAAGCTTATAGATAGTATGCCTCATCACTAGAGAGAGAATTAAATATGGCACGTAAACAACGTTTTCGTGAAGAAGAAGAAGCTGCGGTAGATATGACGCCAATGCTTGACATCGTATTTATCATGCTTATTTTCTTTATCGTAACTACATCGTTCGTTAAAGAGGCTGGTATCGAGGTCAATAAACCAAAAGCTGCCCAAGCTACGAAGCAAAAAAATGCTAACATTTTTATTGCAATTCGCAGTGACGGTGCAATCTGGATTGATAAACAGCAAGTTGATGTTGAACGTGTTTCAGCAAAAATCGAAAGTTTATTAGCAGAACAACCTACTGATGTTGTAATTTTGCAAGCTGATAAAGAAGCAAAACACGGCACAGTGGTTAAAGTGATGGACCAGATTAAAGCGACGGGTGATAACCTGAGAATTTCAATAGCTGGAGATCAGTAATGATTCGTTTTCTGTTTTCACTGATTGCAGGTGGGGCAGTTACTTTCGGCTTGTTCTACTTCATGGCATACCTCATCTCTGGTGGGGCTGACCGTAATACGGAACAAAAAGAGCAGATCATAGTCGAAATTATGACGAATCCGCCTGAATCTAAGGTGCAGGAGAGGAAGCGTGTACCGCCTCCGCCTCCGCCACCGCCAAAGCAGCCGCCTAAACCGCAGCCGCCACAGCCGGAAAATAGCAACCCAAGTACGAGCTTGTCGTTTAATATGCCAAGTATCGATGTGGGAAGCACGGCCGGTGGACTAAGTGGTCCAGGTGCATTTGGACGAGATGGTGATGCGACACCTATCGTTCGTATTGAACCAAAATATCCAACACAAGCAGCACGTGATGGTAAAGAAGGTTGGGTTCAACTTTCGTTCACAATTGATGAGTTAGGTGGCGTGATTGACGTTGAAGTTATCGACGCAGAACCAAAACGTATCTTTGACCGTGAAGCTAAACGTGCATTGCGTAAGTGGAAATACCGTCCTAAGATCATTGACGGGAAACCACAAAAACAAGTTGGTTTACAAGTTCAACTAGACTTTAAACTTAACCAAGGCAACTAAGGAGGCGAGTAATGAGAAATTTTTCTAAAGTAACTGCACTTGCAATTCTTATGTCTGTGTCAGGTGCATCATTAACTGCACCTGTTTTAGCGGCGCCAGATTACGCAAAGATTGAAGAGCGTAAGAAAGCAAAAACTAAAATCATGGGCGAACGTACTGGTAAAAAAGTAATTAAAGCGTTCGATTTGTATAACGAAGATGATGTTGATGGTGCAATAGCGTTATTGAAAGAGTTAGATCCGTCTAATGACTTTGATAAAGCAACTGTTAATCGTTACTTAGGCAGCATGTACGCTCAAAAAGAGCAATACAAAGTTGCAATTAAGTATATGAAAGCAGCGATTGCACCGGATGTATTGAACTTTGCTGATCAGGCTCAAGGTTTAAAAACCTTGGGCGATATGTATGCGGGTACTGAACAATACAGTGCTGCCAAGCAAGCATATTCTGATTGGATGGACTTCACAGGTGAAGAGGACCCGAAAGTTTACACTCGTATTGCGCAAGCAAGCTATGAGCTTAAACAATTTGATCAGGTCCTTGAACCGGCAAACAAAGCAATTGAGTTAGCTGAAGAGCCAAATAAAGCTCCTTATCAACTTAAATTAGCTGCCTATTTTGAGAAAAAGCAATATCAAGATATGGTTAAAGTTGCAGAAGAAATTGTTCGTGTATGGCCTGAAGACAAAAAATCTTGGGTAGGCTTAGGTAAGTATTATTTACAAACCGAAGACTACCAAAAAGGTCTAGCAACTATGGAAGTTGCATACAAGAATGGTTACTTCGAAAACGAAGTTGAATACAAAGTACTAGCTAACTTTTATTCTTTAAACGAAATTCCTTACAAAGCAGCAGTAACGCTTGAAAAGGCTGTTAAAGAAGAGAAAGTAAAACGCACTAAGCAAAATATTAGCGCGATTGCTAGTAACTACCATCGTTCGAAGGATATAGAGAAAGCTGCTAAGTATTACGAAGAAGCTGCTAAATTTGATGACGACGCTGAGCTCTACCGCAAAGCAGGTTCATTACTTTTACAATCTGAAAAATTCAGCGCTGCTGTTGTTCGTTTGAACAAAGCATTAGAGCTTGGCTCTGATAAAAAAGGCACTATTTATTCAGATTTAGCTGAAGCGTTTTACTACCAAGGCAAGTATAAGCAAGCTTATGCTGCTATTACTAAAGCCATGGACGACCCAAGCACACGTAGGTTTGCTAAAGGTTGGGCTACATATATTAAAGATAAAGCCGCTCGCAACGGTGTTAAAATTTAGTATTTAATGTACTCTAGTATTTTTAAAAAGCCCCAATGGGGCTTTTTTTATTGGAATTCACATGAAAAAAACGCCTATTATTTCACTGCTATTTTGTTTGCTTTTAGCATCATGCTCAAAGCCAGCTGACTTATTTTCATCTTATGAAGAAGCGCAAAGCGCGTTAATATCACTTAATACGGCTTTAAGTGCGCAGCCTAATTCACAGGTTACACAGCTCAGTAATGAGCAGCTCCCTTTTACAGATGCTTATTTAGAGCGTCGCCACGCTATTTATCAGCAGCTAATGCAAATGCAGTTATCAGCAGAGCAAACCAATCAGGTTAATTATTTAGTTATTGCTGAGCGATTCCCAGAGCGCTATTTTGCATGGCCTGCACAAACAAATGTTTTGGCTATTATACTCACTATGGCGAAAAATGATGCCCAATATAAAAATATTGAGCAATGGTTAAGGTTTGTAAAATCTCAGCTAGAAGCTGCCGAGCAAAGTAATTTAAAGCTAAATAAAGTTGAACATAGTTATTTAAGAAAGTACGTGCAACAAGCCATAAATCGCACTAACACACCGGTTGAACTTAATGCAGCGTTGAGTGAGTTAAACAATTATTTGGCGCACTATAAGCCAAGAGGCAGCATTGGTTTATCAGGCCTTGCTAATGGCAGTCAGTGGTATCAAAGTAAATTAAATTATTTTGCAAATGCTGTGCTCTCACCGCTTGAGTGGCTAAGTCGTATTGATAGCAAATTCAAATCAATGCAGAGTCAAAAACAGCAAACAACGGTAGAAGCCTCAAATGCCTCACAGCTTACCACATTACTTTTAACTGATTCGAAAATAGCGGGTTTAGACTGGTTAACGGGTTATACGCTATTACCTCTGAGGGCTAACGCTTTACAATTAGAACCAGCCGATGAACTGCTCTATATGGCTATGATGGAGACTGATCTAGGGGTGCATTATCACGCTTGGACATTGTCACAAGCACGCTTAAATTTACTTAAACGATTAAACATAAGTGAAGAGGAAGCGACTTTATTAGTTGAAGATATTCTTTTTTATCCAGGACAAGCGTTTAGTTTTGCTCCACAACTACTTAATTAAACTTTAGTGCGCTATTAACTAGCGCACTGATCACATCGCTGCGCTGCAGGGTCTTGCTCTAAGCGCTGCGCTGATATTTTTTCCTCACAGTCACAACAGTAACCATACTGGCCAATGTCAATTTGGCTTATTGCCGCTTCAAGCTTATTCATACGCTCAATCAAGGGGTTGTACTCGGTGCCTAATTGCTGAGCTGCCATATCAAGCCACTCTTCATTTGAGGTACGAGTTAGTATACAAAGCAAATTTTGATGTGTAGGGTGAGTCGATTGTGACAGCAAGCCTAATATAGTCGCTTTAACACTTTCAATTTCATCGTTTAGTCGTTGCTGATGATGCATTAGCAGTATAACCCTTAAATTAGTCCTCAGTGATATTGCTATTATCTAGTTAGATTATCTTAGATGTTATGATTTGTATCAAATTGTGGCGCTTTCGCATACTTTTTTAATACCTCTGCCACTTCATCTTTGGCTTTTAAACGACGTATTTCGTCAAATAATAGTCCTGCTTGTGGGTACTGACGTTTTAAATAACCAAGCCATTGTTTTGTGCGTGAGGCAAAGTACTTGGTATCTTTACTGGCGGTTTGGTGCATGGATGAGTAAATAATATGGTGTAAAATATTTTCCCATGTTAACTCACTATAATCTTCATTATTAATATGAGCTTTAATTTTACGAGCTAAATCAGGATGTGAAAGGGCGCCACGGCCAATCATTAAGTCAGTGCAACCGCTGCGCTTTTGGCATAAAAGGGCATCTTCTACCTGCCAAATCTCCCCATTGGCGACCACCGCAATTTGTTTATCTTTAACTAGAGGAGGGATTTTTTCCCAATAGGCAGGCGGGTTATAGCCATCGCGTTTAGTTCGCGCATGAATGGCGATACTGCTCGCACCAGCGCTAACAACGGCATCGACAATTTCTTGGCTATTACTATCATCATCAAAACCTAAGCGAATTTTAGCACTTACCTCATTTTCACTGCTTACGGCATCTCTTACAGTTTTAATTATTGAATACATATGCTCAGGGTCTTTGAGTAAAACAGCGCCCCCTTTGCTTTTATTCACCGTTTTTGCCGGGCAGCCAAAGTTTAAGTCAACACCATGAGAGCCCAAACTAACCGCTTTTACTGCATTTGCAGCAAGGGTGTCAGGCACTTGGCCCAATAACTGAATTCGAACTGGCGTGCCACATCGAGTTAGCCCAGCATTTTTTAGTTCAGGGCAATAGCGGTGAAATACTTTATCAGGCAAGCAAGTATCTACAACGCGAATAAATTCAGTCACACAAAGATCAAAGCCACCTATGTCGGTAAGCAGTTGGCGCATTTTAAAGTCAACGACACCTTCCATAGGTGCTAAAACAAGTTTCATAGTGTGATTAATTTATTACTGAAAAAGAGCGCCAGTTTACCTGTAAATCATAAATTGATAAAACGCTTATTAGGGTTCATAGTTAGTTTACTAGGGGCTGTTGATCTTT
>NZ_PNCN01000085.1:0-57986 GCF_005886135.1 Pseudoalteromonas sp. S4741
TCTGGCAACTGAGCTAGTGCCTCATTCTAGGTTCTAGGTTCTAGGTTCTGTCAAAATTAAACCTTGTTCCTTTCATCTTGAATCTTTATTTCTACTACAATTTCTTTTGGTGAGAAATTGGAGCGGCACACGAGGCTCGAACTCGTGACCTCGACCTTGGCAAGGTCGCGCTCTACCAACTGAGCTAGTGCCGCATTCTAGGTTCTAGGTTCTATCAATATTAAACCTTGTTCCTTTAACCTTGAATCTTTAACTTAAGCTCAAACACACTAACCCCGCGGGGGTTATCGTCTTGAGCGGGGCAGGATTCTACAATAATTAGGGTGCTTTGCAAGTATTTTTTATAAATTAAAAAACTTTTCTCGGTAAACCTTTAATTCCATAATCGAATCTTTAATGTCGTCTAACGCTAAATGTGACCCTTTTTTATTCACTTGAGCCAATACATCTGGTTTCCAACGACGAGCAAGTTCTTTAATGGTACTTACATCTAAATTACGGTAATGAAAAAAGTCTTCAAGCTCACGCATATACTTATTCATAAAACGGCGATCTTGGCCAATCGAGTTACCACACATAGGTGAAGCACCCGCTGGCACCCATTGCTTTAAAAACGCGAGGGTTTGATCAACGGCATAAGCTTCATCGAAAGTACTTGCCTTACAACGCGCTGTAAGCCCTGATTTGCCATGCTGAGTTGTACACCACTCATCCATACCATCAAGTAGTTCATCACTTTGATGAATGGCAATGGTTGGACCTTCGGCTAATATATTCAGATCAGCGTCAGTGACAACAGTTGCAATTTCAAGTATTTTGTCAGTCTCTGGTTCAAGTCCGGTCATTTCCAGATCGAGCCAAATTAAATTTGATTTATTAATAGTCATAATTACCTTAAACGGTGCTTTTCTTTAGATCCAACGCATTTCGATATATCATATTAGCATCAACCGTCGAGCTAAAGCTTTTTTTGGCAAACTCGGCATTTAACTCAGGTTATAGGCCTCAAGTGGCAAAACAGAAAAAATTAAGTAAAGGCCAATCCCGAAGGATCAAGGCCAATCATCAAAAGCGCTTATCGAATGCCGATACAAAACCGGCAAAAGTCGGCGCGCAAGAATGGCAAACAGATAATTTAGGTCAACTGGAAAATGCGATTGTTATTAGCCGCTTTGGACAACATGCCGATGTAGAAACACAAAACGGTGATGTATTACGTTGTAATATTCGTCGTACCGTATCGAACTTGGTTTGCGGCGATGAAGTATTGTTTCGCCGTGCAAAAGTAAGTGCAGGTGATTTAGCGGGTGTTATTGAAGCAACTCAAGAGCGCCGTTCACAACTCACGCGCCCCGATTTTTATGATGGGGTTAAAGTGATTGCCGCTAATATTGATCAAATTTTAATGGTTTCAGCGGTACTGCCAGAGTTTACCCCGAGCATTATTGACCGCTATTTAATTGCCTGTGAAGACATGGGTATCGAACCCATTTTAGTACTGAATAAAATTGATTTAATTGATGAGGCTAGTTTAAACGAAATACAACAAATCCTCGACATTTACCGTAAGCTTAATTATCAGGTGCTGCTAGTTAGTAATATAACTGGCGAAGGCATTAATGAGTTAAAAGAAGTACTTGCGGGCAAAAACAATATTTTTGTTGGTCAAAGTGGCGTGGGTAAATCTACCTTAGTTAACACTGTACTGCCGGATGCTGAAATTTTGACTAAAGAAGTATCTGAAAACAGCGGGCTTGGCCAGCACACCACCACGGTATCACGCCTTCATCATTTACCGAGCGGGGGTAATTTAATTGACTCACCGGGGATTCGTGAATTTGGCCTATGGCATTTAGATGTTGAACGCGTCACTTGGTGCTTTAAAGAATTTAGAGAATTTATAGGCGGATGCCGGTTTAGAGATTGTAAACATTTAAACGATCCGGGCTGTATAATTAAACAAGCGGTAGCCGATGGCGATATTTCAAAATTACGCTTTGAAAGCTACCACCGTATTTTAGAAACTATGGCCGATGGCCGTGCAGGCGCTCGTGCGCCCCGCGTATAATAAGGGAATAACCTGTGAGTTTAGATAAATTTAAAATCGCCATGCAGTATGCCATGCCAAAACACTTTATTTCTCGTGTGGTAGGTAAACTTGCTGCAGCAAAAGCCGGTGTGTTAACAACCACATTAATTAAATTATTTATTAAACAATATAAAATAGATATGAGCGAAGCTAAATATTCAGATCCGGCTCATTACAAAAGCTTTAATGAATTTTTTACCCGTCCGTTAAAAGACGGTGTGCGTCCTATGGTTGAAGATGACGATATTATTATTCATCCAGTA
Source organism: Pseudoalteromonas sp. S4741 (assembly GCF_005886135.1). Taxonomy (NCBI): domain Bacteria; kingdom Pseudomonadati; phylum Pseudomonadota; class Gammaproteobacteria; order Alteromonadales; family Pseudoalteromonadaceae; genus Pseudoalteromonas; species Pseudoalteromonas sp. S4741. The sequence goes on from NZ_PNCN01000085.1 coordinate 2,353, forward strand.
GACGGCGCAATTAGCCAGCTAGGCGACATTGTTGATGGTCAACTTATTCAAGCTAAAGGCCACGATTACAGCTTACAAGCATTGTTAGGTGGATCACAAGACGACACAACCCCGTTTTTAGGCGGTAAATTTGCAACTATTTACTTAGCCCCAAAAGATTACCACCGTATTCATATGCCAATTGATGGCACGCTAAGCAAAATGATTTATGTACCGGGCGATTTATTTTCAGTAAACCCACTTACCGCTCAAAACGTACCAAATTTATTTGCCCGTAACGAGCGTGTAGTGGCTATTTTTGAAACTGAAATTGGTCCTTTAGCTATGGTCTTGGTAGGCGCAACCATTGTTGCCAGCATAGAAACTATTTGGGCTGGCACAGTGACTCCACCAGCTGACAGTGATGTGTTTAGCTGGAACTACCCAACTAAAGGCGAAAACGCGATCACCCTTAAGAAAGGGGAAGAAATGGGTCGCTTTAAATTAGGCTCAACGGTTGTACTTGCATGGGGTGCGAACAAAGCAGAAATATTAGACGATCAATTCCCAGAGGTAGTTACTCGTTTAGGCACTGCCTTTGCAAAAATTGATGATTAATAGGTAGTGTCAGTTCGAGCTTAAAAAAACACCGCGTTTATTTTCAATAACCGCGGTGTTTTCTTGTAAACGTAGAGCTTACTCACGTTAAAAGCCAAGCTTTTCATTACTCATACCCGCCACACTCTTTACACGCTAAATCCTTAGTCATCTTAAAATGCTGTTGCTTTAAGCTTAATGCGTCAAACGTTATAAACACATTCCCCTTAAAATGACCTAACAACATATTGAGGGTTAATTGTGCCTGCATTGACCCAACAATCCCAAGTAAAGGGCTAATTACCCCGGCATTACTACAATTTATAACCGGTGCATCGCTACTTTGAGGGAAAACACAGCCGTAACATGGGCTGTCACTTTGTCTAAAATCAAACCCCATTAATTGCCCTTGAGTTGCCAGCGCAGCCCCTGTAATTAAGCGAGTGTTTTTAGCAATGCAATAGCGATTAACCGCATAACGGGTACTAAAGTTATCAGAGCAATCAAGCACTATGTCGGCGTTTTTTAAGAGCAACGCACTGTTGGTATCATCCAGCTTTTGAGTGTGGGTTATTATATTTATTTGATTGTTAAGGCTCGCAAGCACTTTTCTAGCCGCGCGAACTTTGTTTTGCCCCAAATGATTTACTTTATAGAGCACTTGGCGCTGCAAGTTAGACAGTTCAACTACATCGTCATCAATTAAAATAAGCGACCCAATGCCAGCTGCCGCTAAATACAGCAGCGCAGGACTACCTAAGCCACCTGCACCAACTACGGCAACCGTTGAACGTTTCAGCATTAACTGCCCGTTAAGCCCCACTTCATCAAGTAATATATGGCGGCTATAACGCAAGGTTTCTTTGTCATTTAACGTTTGCAACGTATCAGTCATGTTTTGTATTAATCGCGGTTTGCAGTGATCGAATTGCTGAAACATGATCAGACGCTTCACTAATGGCACGTACCACAGCTACGCTACCAACCCCCGTATTTGCTACTTCAGTTGCGCGGCTTAAATCAATACCGCCAATAGCGACTGTAGGGTAACTCTGCATAAGCGGTACAAATTTATTGAGCTTTTCAAGCCCTTGTATTTGCCCTGTCATGTCTTTGGTCGTCGTTGGGTAAATAGCACCAAACGCCATGTAGCTTGGGCGATAATTATGCGCGCGTAGCATTTCATAAAACCCATGGGTAGAGAGACCAAGTCGCAGGCCTGCTTCTTTTATAGCAACTAAGCTTGCACTCTCTAAGTCTTCTTGCCCTAAATGCACCCCATAGGCGCCATGTTTGATGGCAAGTTGCCAGTAATCATTTATAAATACCTGCGCATTATACTGCTCACCCAAGGTGACCGCTTTGGCAATCAGTTCATCTAGCTCATTCTGCGTTTTATTTTTAACACGAAGCTGAGCTGTTTTAATTCCTTGCTGTAAGCACTTTTCTAGCCATTCAATGCTATCAACCACGCCATAGAGGCCAAGCTTTTTACTTTCACAGGCTGCAAAATCAGCAGCCATATTAAAATCAAGCGGCACATCAAAATCCAACTCATCACCTAACCAGCTACCCGGTTCAATCACCTGAGGGTAATGCGCTAAATCGGTAGGAAACTGCGTTTGTGCGACGGGCCCTATACCCTCGCCATAGCGAACTGATTGCTTTAAACCTTGGTTTATATAGGCTTTAGCTAAAATAAACGCATCTTTTAACGGGTAGTCTTTTGCAAGACACGCAGCAATTACCGACGCCATACTGCACCCTGTACCATGGCTATGAGGAACTTGAATTTTTTCATTACCTAGCCAATAGTCTTCACCGTTTTGTGTGCAGTAATCAATGCAATACCCGCTTGGGTAATCCCAATGTCCGCCTTTAATCACCACCGCTTTTGCGCCCCACGCCATCAGCTTACTCGCCGCTTCTTTAATCGCTGCAGGGCCAATTAAATACACACCCGTTAATAACTGTGTTTCGTGGGTATTTGGGGTAATTACATCCACCAGCGGTAATAAACATTCTTTTATTGCGCTTACGGTGTCTTCTTCTGTTAGTAAGTCACCGCTTGAGGCAATAGCCACAGGGTCATACACAATAACCGGCGGGGTTGGCCATTTGGTTTTGTAGTGGCTTATGTGCTCACTAATTAACTGAATTTGCTGCACATTAGCAAGCATGCCAATTTTTATCACTTTGGCTTTCATGTCTTTTTCAAGTGCAAGCAACTGAGATTCAATAATATCGGTAGACACTGCATTAATGGCCTCTACACCTAAGCTATTTTGAGCGGTAAGCGCGGTGATTGCTGTACAAGCATGTACACCAAAACTTTGCATTGCCTTGATATCGGCTTGAATACCCGCGCCGCCGCCAGAATCAGAGCCAGCAATTGTCCACACTACGTTTGTCATATTTTTATTTCCTTACTGCTGATGCCAAAATGGCATACCCATTGTTGGGGTTGAGGGGGTTGCAACGTCTTTTTCGGGCATTGCTTTGGCATTGTATGCAAAGCGCCCTGCTTCTACCGCAACTTTAAATGCACGGCTCATAGTCACTGGGCAACCCGCTCCTGCAATGGCTGAATTTAATAATACCGCATCATATCCTAATTCAAGTGCTTGGCAGGCATGCGATGGTAAACCTAACCCGGCATCAACAATTAATGTTGTATTAGGCAGGCGCTCTCTAATGGTTTTTAAATTATAACTATTTAACAATCCTTTACCGGTGCCAATAGGCGCGCCCCAAGGCATTAGCACCTCACAGCCTAATTCATTCAAGCGCTGACACAGCACTAAATCATCAGTGCAATAAGGCAGTACTTTAAACCCATCATCAATCAATATTTTTGTGGCTTCAAGTAATGCAAATGGATCGGGCTGTAAATTATAATCATCGCCTATTAATTCAAGTTTTATCCAATCGGTAGCAAATACTTCTCGGCACATTTTAGCTAGGTTAATAGCCTCTTTGACACTGTGGCATCCGGCAGTATTAGGCAGTATTTTTAAACCGGTGTTTTTAATTAATTGCCAAAAATCATTCCCTGCTGCCGCATTTTGCTGTCGTCTAAGTGACACGGTGACTATTTCAGCACCTGAGGCTTTAATTGATTGCGTCATTATATCTGGTGATGGGTATAACGCAGATCCAATTAACAAGCGGCTATTGATTGGCTCACCATAAATTGTTAAACAGTCTTTGCTTTGCATAGCACTATCCACCTTGGATAGGTGACAATAACTCAATACTGTCACCTTCATTTATAACAACGTGGCTATGGCGACTCTGAGGAATAAACTCTCCATTTACAGCCACGGCATAAGGCGCTATTGCACCCACGTTTTTTACTATTTCCAGCAGCGCTTGGCTAGTCACATTTAAAGGCTCACCATTAATTGTAATGTTCATTTAATACTCACTCTATTTGCGATAATGCTTGTGCCACAAGCGCGGGGGCCAACATATAACCGTGGCGATACAAGCCATTGATACTGATAACCTTGCTCGTTTTTTTTACCTGTGGGCGATTATCGCTAAACGCTGGGCGTAAGCCTGTTTGAATATTTAATAATCGCGCTTCGGCAAAACCACTGTGAACGGTGTAGGCCGCCGATAATAGTTCAAGGGTTGAGCGCACAGTTGCAGGACCTGTATCTTGCGATTCGATCTCCGTTGCCCCTATGACATATTCATGATTAGGTTTAGGTGCAATATAAATAGGGTAACGCGGATGCATTAACCGCACAGGCCGCGTTAAGTTAACCTCAGGGGCGTATAACCTTGCCACTTCCCCGCGCACACCTCGAAGTGGCTGTTCTTGCTTGGCTCCAAGCCCTCTGCAATCAATAATGTAATCAAACTCTCGATTATTCACTTTATTATCAAAAATACTGACGCGTTGATTAAATACAAACTTTACTTTACGTTTATTGAGGGTTTTAAAACTGGCTTTATAAAAAGCCTGATTATCAATTTGTCCTTCACCGGGTAAAAATAGCCCTTGATTAAAACGCCCTGTAAGCTCAGGTTCTAAATCCGCTATTTGCTGCGCATTAACCGCTTTGGCACTAAAATTTAGTAACGGCTTTATTCGCTGTGCAAAACTTTGTAAGTCGGCTTTATCTTGCGTATGAGCAACCACCAAGGTGCCCTGCTGTTGAAAGAACACCTCACTGTTTAACTCATCTAAAATAGCAGGCCAGCGAGCAATAGAATCTACTCCCAATAGCGCTAAATCATGTTCACACATAACCGATTCAGCTAGCGGTGCCAGCATAGCCGCCGCCACTTTACCCGCACTATTTTGGGTATGCTCATCATCAGCTTCAAATACAGTAATACGGTGCTGCTTACTTAATTCAAGCGCCGCCAACCGCCCTGCTAAACCAAAGCCCACCACAGCAATGTCATAAAACATAAACACTCCTACATTTAGCTGCGCGCTGCGGATCTCCGGCTTCGAGCAACAAGATGTTAAGATAAACATTTCGCTACTCGATGCTCGCAACTCGCAGCCTATTTTATATTGCTTTATGGTAAATCTCTGAGCCTGTTTGCTTAAACTCTTCAGATTTGGCTTTCATCTCGGCCTCTACATCAACCATTTTGATTTCAATGGCATCACCTACGTTATTAGGATCAATACCGCGCGCTTTTAGATCTTTGGCGTAGTCACGTACTTCTTGGGTTATTTTCATCGAACAAAATTTAGGACCACACATGGAGCAAAAGTGGGCTACTTTTCCTGATTCTTGCGGCAGTGTTTCATCATGATATTCACGAGCGCGAACAGGGTCTAAACCAATGTTGAATTGGTCGTGCCATCTAAATTCAAAGCGTGCTTTTGATAAAGCATTGTCTCGCTCTTGTGCACCGGGGTGACCTTTGGCTAAATCGGCGGCATGAGCGGCAATTTTATAGGTGATAAGGCCTTCTTTAACGTCTTCTTTATTTGGCAAACCTAAATGTTCTTTCGGTGTTACATAACACAGCATGGCACAGCCATACCAAGCTATTTGCGCAGCCCCAATCCCTGAGGTTATATGGTCGTACCCTGGGGCAATATCGGTGGTGAGTGGGCCTAAGGTATAAAACGGTGCTTCATCACAATGTTTAAGTTGCTCTTCCATATTGGCTTTGATCATATGCATAGGCACATGCCCAGGGCCTTCTATGAACACTTGTACATCATGCTTCCAAGCTATTTTAGTCAGTTCGCCTAAGGTACGAAGCTCACTAAATTGCGCTTCATCGTTGGCATCGGCAATAGAGCCCGGGCGAAGGCCATCGCCTAGTGAAAAACACACATCGTATTGTTTTAAAATTTCACAAATATCTTCAAAGTGCGTGTATAAAAAGTTCTCTTTATGGTGCGCTAAACACCATTTGGCCATAATTGAGCCACCGCGCGACACAATACCGGTTACGCGTTTTGCTGTCATAGGCACATAGCGCAAAAGCACGCCGGCATGAATAGTAAAGTAGTCAACTCCCTGCTCTGCTTGTTCAATTAAGGTATCGCGGAATATTTCCCAGGTTAGGTCTTCCGCTACACCGTTTACTTTTTCAAGGGCCTGATAAATGGGTACAGTACCAATAGGGACTGGCGAATTACGCACTAGCCATTCACGGGTTTCGTGAATGTAACGTCCAGTTGATAAATCCATTACAGTGTCGGCGCCCCAACGGGTTGACCACACCATTTTTTCAACTTCTTCTTCGATAGATGAACCGACTGATGAATTACCAATATTGGCATTTACTTTAACTAAAAAGTTGCGACCAACAATCATAGGTTCGGTTTCTGGATGATTAATGTTGTTAGGTAAAATAGCGCGACCACGCGCTATTTCAGCACGCACAAATTCAGGAGTAATAAACTCAGGGATACTCGCGCCAAACGACTCCCCTTTATGCTGCGCAGCTAATAACTCTTCACGTATTTGCGCGCGCCCCATGTTTTCACGTATCGCTACATATTCCATTTCTGGGGTGACTATTCCTTGGCGAGCATAATGCATTTGGGTGACATTTTTACCTGCTTTTGCACGGCGTATTTTTGGAAGGTGTTCAAAGCGAATATGATCTAGCCCATCATCAGCCATACGCTGCTGTGCAAACTGTGAGGTTACCGACTCGAGTACTTCGGTATCATTACGGCTCTCAATCCATTGTTCACGGTATTTATTAAGTCCCTTGCGCACATCCAATTTAAATTCAGGGTCGGTATATGGGCCTGATGTATCGTAAACACGCAGTGGTGCATTTGACTCATACACTGGGTTTTGTTCATCACCACCAATAAAAGTATCGCTCAATGTGATTTCACGCATACCCACACGTACATTTTCTTGCGTGCCTTCAACATACACTTTATGAGAACTTGGGAATGGTTGCCCTGTAAGGTTATAAATATAATCTGATGCGGCCGCACGAGTTTCGCGACGGGTGGCTTTATTTGTTGTATTTGACATGACTTACCTCATTGCTAAAGGGTTGTCTTGTCAGATATTCCGCTGAGGAATAGAGAAAGATCGTAAAGTGCTTTATGCGACTTTGCGGCCTAAAACGGATGTTGCTTTTTTGTGCGCATAAAAAAAGACGCACAAGCGTCCTAGTTAGGCAGCTTGTTCCCTACGCAGGTATTAACCTGATCAGGTTCACGGATCCCGCTTTCGCGATCTCAGCCTAAATAAAACTTAGGCACTCCGACAAGTATTTGAATTGTTCGTTGATTTGATAATGTTTTGATCAAATCTGCGATGAGTGTACGTCAGTTGAAAATTCCCTGCAAGGGGCTGTTTTTCAAAACTCAAAAATTATTTTGGGATAAACACAAATTTTTGCTCGCCTTGCATCACCAATGTTTGGTCTTGCATGTTAAGCACTGCACCTTGCTGCAGAGCTTGTAAAAACTGTTGTTCAAACTCATCCAGTTCAGGGCCGCATGATTTACGTGTCATACCTAATTTGCTTACGCTCAGGCTACTGTCTTCAAGTGAGCCTTCACCAAAAAACTTATTACATCCGGCAAAGCCGTTTATTTGTAGCGCTTCTATAAAACTCATTGATGCTTTAAAGGACGCGGGAATAGCCAAATCATCAACCTTTGATAATTGCCATTGTGTATATTTTAGCTGCTCAGTGGTAACTGTCCCTGTTGATGCGCAACCAACACATAAACCGATTACGAGCATCGGTATTGCTGCTAATTTCATGTTACTACTAACTTATTGTCTAATTAATGTAATAGTATCAATATTTGTCAGGTTTATCCGTTAAAAATGCATATTTTAAATGTAAATTTTTGTTTAAAATTCATGCTATTTAAAACTATGCAACGGCTTGGAATAAGTTATCTATCTGTGGTGGTAAAAATGGACGACCTTTCTCATTAACCGATGTACCAATAACTAAGGCATTGAGCATCACTTTTTCATCTAGTTTGCGCACTACCGTTTGTTTAAATGCAAACTTAAGACGACTAATACGCACAGGCTCTACCGCCACATAAAACTCATCCCCTGGTAGTAGGGAATGTTTGTAATCCATTTCACTGCGTATCACTACTAAGTTAATTTTATCTTTCGCAAGTTGTGCAAAATCAACGCCGTGTGCGTATAAAAATTCGTGGCGAGCGTGCTCAAGATAATTAAAATAAACACTGTTATTCACAATACCTTGTAAGTCACATTCGTAGTCGCGTACCTTAAAGTCTACTTTAAAGGTCATATTAGTAATCCCAATTATTTAACGTATAATTGCCGCGTTTATAGCACAAGTGTTGAAATAATTGCTACCATACAAGTCCCTAAAATGGAGTTAAGTAACCTAATGAACTTACGTTTGTCTTTAATTACAGCCACGTTATTACCCCTGCTCGCAGCACCTATATATGCTAACGCAGATGACACCGAGCTAGAGAAAATCATTGTTACCGGTGACTTTCAGCAAGAAAGCATTCAAACATTAAGCGCCAGTGCCAGCTTATTTTCTGAAAATGAAATGAATCAACGTGGTGCAACGTATTTAGACGAAATGTTAGCCAGTGCAGCCAACGTAAACTTTGCTGCTGGTGCGTCTCGCGGTCGTTATATTCAAATTCGCGGTGTCGGTTTACGCTCGCAGTTTGTTGACCCGATAAACCCATCTGTGGGCTTAGTAATTGACGGTATTAATTATTCAGGCTTAGGTGGTAGTTCATTATTGTTTGATATTGACCAAGTAGAAATTTATCGCGGTCCTCAAGGTACACGTTTTGGTGCAGATGGCATGGCGGGCATGATCCAAATGCAATCAGCTAGTGCAACCAGCGATCCTAGCTTAAAATTACATTTAGGCGCTGGCACTTATAACAGCCACGAAGCAGGCCTTGCTGCTAGTACCGGTTTAACAGATGACACCAGTGCCCGCGTTAGCTACTTTCGCAGAAAGTCTGACGGCTACGTCGATAATCTTTATTTAGATAAACCCACTCAAGATCAAGATGAGCAAGTTGCACGCTTTAAATTAAACAGCCAACTCACAGCTCATTTAAATTCAGAACTTAACCTGCATTATATTGATATTAATAACGGCTACGATGCATTTACTCTTGATAATTCTCGCAACAGCCTTGCTGATCAACCAGGCGAAGATAATCAACAAAGTTATGCTATTGGCCTGAATAATATTTACACTGGTTTTGACGCTTTTGATATGAGCTTAAACCTTTCAGCTATTGATACAGAACTACTTTACAGCTTTGATGAAGATTGGGTATGTAACGATCCGAGCGAGCCACAATTATGTGCAGCGGGCTTAAATCCTTTGGGTTACAGCTATGAAGATGCTTATTATCGTGATCGTGATGATAGAGCCGTTGAGCTGCAACTTAACGGAAAGTCAAAAGATTGGGTTTTAGGCATGTATTATCAAGAGCGTGATATAGATCTTGACCGCCAACGTAGAAAATTTTCTGAGTATCAAAATTTCAACTCTAGATATGAAGTAAGTAATACTGCGATTTATGGCCAAGTTGCAACCCCGATTGGCCCAAAAACTACGTTAATCACGGGTTTACGTGTAGAACAATATCAAGGTGATTACACCGATAGTAACGGCTTTATTGAAGAAACTGATGACGTAATGGTTGGTGGTAAGGTTGCACTTGAATACCAAGTAATTGATCGCACTATGATCTACGCAAGTATTACTCGTGGTTATAAAGCTGGTGGTATTAATTCAGAAGCGCTAGCAAAAGCAAAAGATGAAGGTTTAAGCTTAGATGCTGATTTTTTCAAACAGCATACCAGCTTTGATCCAGAGTACTTGTGGAGTGGTGAGTTTGGCGTTAAAGGTTCATCGCTAGATGACAAGTTTACCCTGCGCTTAGCGGCGTTTTATATGCACCGCGATAATATTCAATTAAAGTCGTGGCAAGTATCAGATCAACAATTTACCGGTTATGTCGCCAATGCCAGCTCTGGCAGCAACTACGGTCTTGAAATTGAAGGCAGCTACTTACTTACTGATAATTTACTCATTAGTGGTAGTGCTGGCTATTTAGATACGAAAATAAACGACTTTGTCACTAAATCAGGCTTAAACCAAGATGGCCGTGAGCAAGCACAAGCGCCTAAATATCAATACGCATTTAGTGCACGCTACAATGTTACTGATGAGCTATATGCTATGTTAGGTGTTGAAGGTAAAGATGATTATTACTTCTCAGACAGCCATAATGCAAAAGCTCCAAACACAAACTTAGTGAATGTAAGCCTTGGCTACGAAGCAGAAAACTGGGCTGTTCGTGCTTGGGCACGTAATGTGTTTGATGAAACCGTTCCAACTCGCGGTTTTGAATTTGGTAACAACCCGTTAGATGGTTATACAAGTCAAACTTACATTCAACTAGGTGAGCCACGTGTGGCCGGCGTTACGTTTACACTCAACTTGTAATACAGCTACCAGTTGTCAGTTAGGGATTTAAAAACACCGCGTTTAATGCAAACGCGGTGTTTTAGTTTTGTGTAGGCGAGTAGCTTGCTGCAGCGCACGCAATCCAAATAGTTAAAGCAAAGTACAGTTAAAAATGTAGCTTTCAGGTTTTGGCGGGGAACGCACATCAGCTCGAATCCCGCCGCCCGAAGCTCGTCGCCGGCAACCCGAAGCGATAATTCACCTAAGCTCTGGCTACATCAAACGCAATCACTTCTTTTATTTTTTGTTTATTGGTTGCTAGCATCACGAGTCTATCAATCCCTAATGCAACCCCTGCACATTGCTCTAAACCATGCTCTAATGCGGCAATTAAACGCGTATCCATAGGTACTTGTTTTAAGCCGTTAGCAGCACGGTAGGCGTTGTCTTCGTTAAACCTTTTTTCTTGTTCTTTAGCATTAGTGAGTTCATTAAAGCCGTTAGCCAGTTCCATATTTTTATAATAAAGCTCAAAGCGCCCTGCTACTCGCTGATCGTGTTCACAAATTTGTGCCAGTGCCGCTTGTGATGCCGGAAAGTGATACACAAAACATGGCTTATCTTGCCCTATTGTTGGCTCTACTTTCATACAAAATAATAATTGCAGCAAGGTATCTTTATGAGTCTCGTTTTTAGCAATATCAGCAAAGCCATGTTCGCATGCGAGTTGTTGTAACTGCGTGATAGATACAGTTAATGGATCGACCCCTAAAGCGCGTTCAAATGCCTTTTGGTAGGTAACGCGCTCTGCAGGCGCAACCTCAAGAATGAGCTGCATGAGCTCATCTATTTCGTCCATTAAAGCAAATTCGTCAAACCCAGGACGATACCATTCAAGCATAGTAAATTCAGGATTATGATGACTACCCGCTTCTTCATTTCTAAATGCCTTACAAAGCTGGAAAATAGCGCCTGAGCCGGCTGCTAACAAGCGTTTCATCGCAAACTCTGGAGATGTTTGCAAAAACAGGGGAAGCCCACCAGCATGACCTGGGCCTACAAATGTAGTATTAAAGCTGGCTAAATGTACATCGGTTACACTGGCAGCACTTAAACTCGGTGTTTCGACTTCCATTACATTACGAACATAAAAGAATTCTCGAATGCTGCGCATAATTGTTGCGCGTTGCTTAAGTATTTCTATACTGGCACTCGGCGCCCAAAGATCAGCTGACATATTTTCTCCAAAAAAAATCCCAGCTTAAGCCGGGATTTAATTAATAAGGCGTGTTACTGCTTACTTAACACGGCTCACGTATTCACCATTACGAGTGTCTACTTTAATTACTTCGCCAATTTGTACGAATAATGGAACACGTACTACAGCACCTGTGCTAAGCGTTGCTGGTTTACCACCCGTGCCTGCTGTATCACCTTTAAGGCCAGGGTCGGTTTCAGTGATCTCAAGCTCAACAAAGTTTGGTGGAGTTACTGCAATTGGGCTGCCGTTCCATAATGTAATAGTACAAACATCGTTTTCAACTAACCATTTGCCAGCATCGCCCAGTGCCTTTTCATCAGCTGCGATTTGTTCAAATGTTTCGTTGTTCATGAAATGCCAAAATTCACCGTCTGTGTATAGGTACGCTAAATCGGTATCCATTACATCAGCACCTTCAACCGATTCACCCGATTTAAAGGTTTTTTCAAGTACCTTGCCAGAGATAAGCTTACGGATACGAACTCGGTTAAACGCTTGGCCTTTACCCGGTTTTACCATTTCATTTTCTAAGATACTGCAAGGTTCGCCGTCCATCATAATTTTTAGGCCGCCCTTGAACTCGTTGGTGCTATAATTCGCCATCGTTTCCTCTATTTATATTTTTCGAGTAATCTACGTGCCAATGATACAAAGAAATGAAGCAAATTTGCATAAAAACTGGCAAAAAGAATTAGTAAATGTAGTTACCTGCCCAAAAGTGTTGCTAGAAATGGTTGGTTTATCGAGCCAAGTCCATGAAAACGACATAAAAGCTCGTAGCTTGTTCCCTGTTCGTGTGCCATTGCCTTTTATAAAAAAAATTCGTCACGGCGATGAAAATGACCCTTTATTGCTGCAAGTTATGCCCCGCCATCAAGAGTTTTTAACTAAGTCGGGGTTTAATAAAGACCCGTTACTTGAGCAAGATAACAATCAACCGGGTCTGTTACATAAATATAAATCGCGTGTTTTAGTCATGTTTAAAACCGGTTGTGCAGTAAATTGCCGCTACTGCTTTAGACGCCACTTTCCTTATCAAGAAAACCAACTGAATAAACGTAGCCTTATTGATGCATTAAGCTATATAAAATCGGATAAAAATATTAACGAAGTGATTTTAAGTGGTGGCGATCCACTAATGGCCAAAGACGATGCTATTAGCTGGTTTTTAGATGAGCTTGAGCAAATACCACAAATTAAACGCATGCGCATACACAGCCGCTTGCCTGTGGTTATTCCTGCACGTATCACTGAGCAATTATGTGAAAGATTAGCAAAGTCACCATTAAAAATTATATTCGTTAATCATATTAACCATGCAAACGAAATAGATAATGACTTTAAAAATGCCATGAACATGCTCAAAAAAGCAGATGTGCTACTGTTAAACCAGGCGGTTATTTTAAAAGATGTGAACGATACAGTTGATGCGCAAATAAACTTAAGTGAAGCGTTGTTTGATGCAAATGTATTGCCTTATTACTTACACTTACTAGATAAAGTAGAGGGCGCAAGTCATTTTGATATTGATGAACAACAAGCAATAAAAATTCAGGCCGAGCTACTAAAAGCCCTGCCTGGATTTTTGGTGCCTAAACTAGTTCGGGAAATAGGAGGTCAAAAAAGTAAAACCCCTATCGACCTCAAATTAGTTTAAACATAAACGTTTATATTATTCCCAAGTGTTGCAGTGACCGACTTAGCCGGTGTTTGCGCACTTGAAGATTGTGTAGCGCCTTCAATAAGTGCCAGTGCAGCGGCACCATCAGCTTGCTGTTGCTTTTTAGATAAAGCAGCAGTTAATACTTCTGCGCCTTGGCCTGCACCAGGCATTGTAGGTAGATTTCCACCTGATATATTCATAACTCACACCTGACTTTTAACTGTAATACACGTATTATAGTTGCTGAATTGGTAAATTACTTTACCAACCCACTTAAGTATTTATCGGCAACATTGCACTAAGCTTTAGGAAAACCATGGATTCTATAATTGAACAACTCAACGCCAACTTAAAAATTGTTTACCGTCAGGCACTTGACGCTGACAAAAAACTCGATGAGTTACAACAGCAAGGTCACGGAAAATTTAAAGCCTTATTTGCCGAGGACGCTGGATTTAGTTTCGAAGCTAAACGCTTTAAGCCTTATGTTTTAGACGTTGCCGCTGATGTAGAAAGCTTATCGAGCGACGGTTTGGATGAAGAAAAACTAAAACAAGCGGTTATTAAACTACAAAATTTACTAACCTTGTTAGCGACCTTTAAATAAAAATGAGCGACTTACTTACAAAGCATCTACTAAAGTAGATGCTTTGCAGTATTAGCTAGATTCGCGGTAAGATTTGTTCACCAAACCACTCTGTTAGTAAGCGTTTTTCATAGTAAAATGCTTCGTCTCGACCCACTTTAATTTTATCCATAAAGCCCATATCTTTTAAACTTACATTATCTTCTTGTGCGACAACGCCACTTTCATCACTAAGCACATAATTAAATTCAATGCGTGGAAAGTGAATAGGTTTAACCACTCGGATTTCGTTAACACCGCCATAGCGTACGTCTCCGGCTAAATCTAAATCGGTTACTTCAATTTTTAAACTGTAATTTTTAGGAAGTTGCTCGCTGAGCTTTGCAAAGTGTTCATCAATACTTTTGGCTATTTGCTTATGGTATGAGCCTTTAGTTTGGTTGGATGGGCGTACATCGCGATAATCATTAAAGTCATGCCATTTCACTTGAGCCTCACCCGCGCAAACAACACTCGGTAGCGCAATACACATCAACATTGCTATTTTTTTAACTAAGTTCATACGTTTCTCCAACGAGTATTTTGATCATTGTGATCAATTGAATATTTTACAAATTGCTATACATCACTTTAGCAATTACATATGAACTATAACTTAATCTTTACGCTGAGGTGTTATTAAAATTGCACAAAATGTAATCAAAAGTACAGCTTGCGATGTTACGATTGCAAAACAAACAAAATAATACATGTAAAAACTCATTATTTATGGTGAAATTAGGGTAATTGAACACAGGTTTCCAAGGAGCATTCATGGCAATTTTAGTAACCGGTGGCGCAGGCTATATTGGCTCACACACCGTTTTAGAACTTTTACAGCAAGGCAGCGACGTTATCGTTATCGATAACTTAAGTAACTCCTCTGAAGAGTCACTTGAGAGAGTGAAAAAAATAACCGGTAAAGCAATTACTTTTTATCAAGGTGATATTTTAGATAAACCCTTTTTAGACTCGGTGTTTGCCAAGCATACCATTGAAAGTGTGATTCATTTTGCTGGCCTAAAAGCCGTGGGAGAATCGGTCGTAAAACCCATTGAGTATTATCAAAATAATGTACAAGGTACACTAACACTCGTTGATGCTATGCGTGATGCGGGTGTATTCAAACTGGTATTTAGCTCATCCGCCACTGTATACGGCGACCCAGCAAGCTTACCAATACGCGAAGACTTCCCCGTTGGCGGTACAACCAACCCATATGGTACGTCAAAACTAATGGTTGAAATGATGTTGCAAGATATCGCTAAATCAGATGAGCGCTTCGCGTTTGCTATTTTGCGCTACTTTAATCCTGTCGGTGCACATGAGTCAGGTTTGATTGGTGAAGACCCTAATGGTATTCCTAATAATTTATTGCCTTTCATTTCACAAGTTGCGGTTGGCAAATTAAAGCAACTTGCTGTATTTGGCGACGATTATGATACGGTTGATGGTACTGGCGTTCGTGATTACATTCACGTTGTAGATTTAGCCCTAGGGCATTTAAAAGCACTTGATAAAATAGCCGCAGAAACCGGTGCGCTTGTTTATAACCTTGGTACAGGTAACGGCTATTCAGTATTACAAATGGTCAATGCGTTTATTAAGGCTAGCGACCAAGCAATCCCTTATGCGGTGTCACCTCGTCGCCCAGGTGATATTGCAGCCTGTTATGCTGCGCCAGAAAAAGCCCTTAGTGAACTAGGTTGGCAAGCTGAGCGTGGTATTGATGTCATGATGCAAGATACTTGGCGCTGGCAATCAAATAATCCAAATGGATATAAGTCGTAAAGGCTTCTTTAAGTTATCAGCTTAAAATTAAAACACCGCATTTAAATTAAATGCGGTGTTTTAATGTTGTACTTACCAATTTTGCATTTCTACAATCCGTGACTGGGTTCGCGCATATTCAAAACATAACTTTTTACCTTGGTATAACTCGTTTATGTCGGCTTGGGCATTAATTACTAGTAATTTGTGGCAATCGTAAAACTCATCGACTAAGGCAATAAAACGCCGTGCTTCATCATCGAGCGTATGCTCATCCAATTGCTGCTTTTCTCGCTGATAGCTATCTTCTATACCATGCACAATAATCTTACCGGTTGCTTCTTTGCCCATTATTGGCACATTCGCGATATATACTACCGAAAACTGTTCTGCTAAAAACATATAGTCATTGGCGCTGCGAGGACCTGAGCACAGTGCCATAAAATCAATCAGTAGTGCATCGTTAGTTTTTAATAAATAGGGAAGTGTTCGGCCATGCACAGTCATTGTATTATCACGCGTTGCTTGAGGGTATGCGGATAAAAACCTAGCCTCAAATTCAGCATCGGGCAAGTTAATAAAATAATGACGACTGCTTCTACCGTACCTGAAGCGGTGGTCTTCCTCCCCCGCTACGTTAATTACATGACAATGCGCATTTATTAAATCGATAGTTGGTAAAAATCGCGCGCGTTGCAAACCGTTGTAATAAAGTTGCTCGGGTTTTGTGTTAGAGGTTGCGACTAGTACCACGCCTTGTTCAAACAAAGCGTTAAATAACCGAGCCATAATCATGGCATCACCAATATCACTAACAAAAAACTCATCAAAGCACAGTACCTTTATCTCTTTGGCCCACTGTTTAGCTATTATTTGTAGCGGATTTTTATCCCCTTGTAACTTGGCTAGTTGAGCATGAACTTTTTCGATAAAATGATGAAAATGCAGGCGCTGCTTTTTCTCTGTGGGTAAGTTTTCATAAAATAAATCCATCAACATAGATTTACCCCGACCAACCGGGCCATATAAATATATTCCCTTAATTAAAGGTGCTTTTTGCCACCAACTTGCAGGCTGATTTAATTGCTCACTTAAAGACTGTAACGCACTCACTGCTAGGTGCTGCGCCGCATCGAAATCAAGCTCTCCTGATGAAACCTTGCTATGGTACAGGCTTAAAATTTCTGTGCTGGGCTCTGTCATGGTATTTCACTATCCGCTATACTCGCGGCCATTGTAGCCGACTAAAAATGTGAACAACATGAAATTTCCTTGCCGTTTAGATAAATTTATTAGCCATTTAGCAGAGATACCACGCTCAAAAGCCCGCGCAGCAATAAAAAGCCAAGTGGCTTGCGTTAATGGCGAGGTGATCACGGCATTTGACTTTCAAGTTACTCAACAAGATGACGTGCTGTTTTATGACGAGCCATTAGTTTTTTTAGGTAAACGCTACTTTATGCTCAATAAGCCGGTAGGTTATGTGTGCGCTAATTCAGATGAGTTACACAAAACCGTATTTGACTTACTCGATGAGCCAAACATGGCCGACTTTCACATTGCTGGGCGTTTAGACATAGACACCACTGGCCTAGTGCTTATTACTAATGATGGCGACTGGTCACACAAAATTACCTCGCCGAAAAAGAATAAGTTTAAAACCTACCTAGTCGAAACCCAAGAACCGATTACCGACGATGCACTTAAACAACTACGCGACGGTGTGCAGTTACACAATGAAAAAGATTTAACTCGCCCTGCTATTGCTGAACGCTTGGGCAGTTACGGTTTACGCTTGTCTATTTCTGAGGGGAAGTATCACCAAGTAAAACGTATGCTAGCAGCGGTAGATAACAAAGTGGTTGAACTACATCGTGAACAAATTGCGGGTATAAAGTTAGGTGAAGATTTGGCTGCAGGTGAATACCGCCCACTAACCGCCGCAGAGATAAAACTGTAAGGCTGTTTAGGTGTTAGGAAATGGCTTCGGGCCACGAGGTTCGGGCTGTTCATCTGCCGCTCTAGGTTCGCTGCTCGTTGCCTTTAATAATCTTGCTTAATATCTGTCTGAAATCTGGCGTTTAACACCTGATCTTACGATTTAATTTGTACTAAATCAAAGTCTGTCATTCCGGGTACAATCGCTTGCAGACGAGATTCAGTAATATCTAAAGAGTTTAAGCATTCACAATATTCAGAGGCTTTAAGTTCTAATTGATGGGCTTTTTTCTGCAACGACTTATCGATTTCTTTAGTGATGATATCCATGCGTTGCCCCATGTCGTTCATGCGGTCTTCTATATTGCCTTCTCGAGATTTAAACGCATCCCCGAGCGACATTAAAATAGCGCCTAAAGATCCATGTACTGCAGAGTGTATTTTTTGGCTAATTTCTTTAGTAAAAAAATCATCAATTTGGGAAAGCGATTGAGGGGCTATAAAAAAGAAGTCGTCGCCACGCTTAAACTTATCCATAAGTGCACGCTCTACATATTGTAATTGCGTTTTTAGCACTTCGGGTTCTTTATCTGACATGCCCTCAACAACATGCTCAATAGCACTAAGCCCAAGGTTTACGCCATCAGTCGCTAAATCGACCAGCTCTGGCACCGTTTGACGAATACCATTGCTAAATTGTTCTAGCACTTTACTTTCGTCGGTACTTAAATCGACCCAGTAGCCTCGAATAAACAGTTGATTATTATTGTTAATTTGCACCCTGGTTTGGCCTTTATCAACAATACGGATCACATCATCGGTAATAATTAAACCATGACGAAGTTCAACATCACATTGTTTTTGTGCGATTGCATTGCAGCTTAAAAGTGCCATTGATAACGCCAATATCGAACGAGATAAAAACGCCATAAACACCTCAAAAAGACTAAAATAGGGGGTGGCTAAGATTAACAAAAAACCAACTTTATGCAAGCAAAAGTAACACCCTAAAAACAAGGCACCATGAAACGTAACGTTTACACAGCGCCTTTATCCTCTGGCTTGTACTATTAAATAGGTGAGCCTGGTGGTATTGGCAGGGCTTTAAAATTATCAGGCCACTGGCCTGTTGTTAAAAACTGATTAATTTGCGCCGCTAAATAGTCTTTAAATGCGCTGTCACCTACTTCAGGATGGCTCAGTAAAGAGTGTTGATTAAACTCATCAGCAAGCTTGCTTAAATAGAAATGTAGTTGCGCTTGCACTTCAGGGCTTAAACCGTCGTTAGCCACAAGATCAGCCATGGTTTTTGCCGTTAGGTACTGTACTCGTTGCGTTACTTTTCCTGTCATGGTGGCAGGCGCTGATACGTTAAACACCTGCTTATTTAACTGTTTAAGTAACTCATCTAGGCTATAAAAGCGGTTATCACGTGCTTGTTGCTGCGCTAATCGGTTTAATCGTTGAGCATTTAGTAATAGCGATAAACTATGCTGCACGGCGACTTCAGGCAATGCAAGTGCATCCATGGTTAAGCCGGTACGCCCCACTATACTTTCTCGTGATTTAGACTCGCCATACGCTTTAGGTACGATTAAGGAAAGTATCGACTCTGGAAGCGTTAAGTTGCTTGCTTTTAGGGTCGCTAAAATGGCATTAACCGCTTGTTGTTGAGCCTCTTTAGTTACAACTTGGGCGCCTTTAACGGGTGCATCACTGCGTATCTCATAGTCATAATCAACGCCCGCGATAAGCTTAGCAACCGCTTCAACTTGATAACGGTGGAACAAATAAAGCGGTACTAGCTTTTCTTCCAATTGCGATAGCGCAACCCCAGTTTTTATATTATTAATACCAAACTGCCCAAGCGCCTGCTTTCGCACATCAAGCACTCTAAGTAATTCTTCACTTGGATTACTACCGTTATCCCAAAGGTGCGCTGTAGGGTGCGCCCCACCTTTGGCACGGGCATCACTGTCAGAAATAAACGCCAAACCTTGCGCTTTATTTTGCTGTAAAATAGCAGCGAGTGCTGCGCTTTCATCTTGTCCGGTAAAGTCGCTGTAGCCATATTTGATCACTTGCTTATCCCATGCGCCCATACCTTTAGCATAACCATCAGATACATTTAACTGACCATTATCAGCAAAACTTAACAACGGATGCGGATAGTCCATCACCGAAGCACGATTATTTACTGACGCAGCAAAGTTGTGCGCAATACCCAGTGTATGACCAATTTCGTGAGCACTGAGTTGACGAATACGATCAAGTGCCATTGCATGTAAAGTGCTTGCCACTTCATTGCCTTTTAAATAAGGCGCCGCCAGTGATTCAGCAATTAAAATATCTTGGCGTACTCGTAGCGATCCTAGTGTCACATGGCCTTTAATAATTTCACCTGTACGTGGGTCTATAATTGAACTGCCATAAGACCAACCACGAGTTGCGCGATGCACCCATTGAATAACGTTGTAGCGCACATCCATAGGATCAGCATTATCTGGTAGCACTTTAACTTTAAAGGCATTTTTATAGCCTGCAGCATTAAAAGCGTCATTCCACCATTGCCCGCCATCTAATAAAGCCGTTTTTACTGGTTCAGGTACCCCAGGATCTAAGTAATAAACAATAGGCTCTACTGGCTCACTAACTGCTAGGCTTGGATCTTTTTTTGCTAAACGATGGCGCGGAATGTAACGCACATACATAGACTCATCGAGCCCTGCTGCATAATTTTTATGCTCCACACTCCAATAACCCGATTGCGGGCTAAATTTACGAGGTGTGTAATTATCATCAGGCAATTGAATAAGTGAATGGTGCATATGCACACTCAAAGCGTAAGGGTCAGCACTCACTTGGCGCACATATTCACCTGGTTTAGACCCTTTAAAGGTGAGAATGGCTTCAAGTTCAGTATTTTTTACAAATGCTTTTGAGCGATTCATAAATACCGCACTGCGTGACTCATCAAGGCTAAACTGCCCTTGCTTGCGCGCAGCTAAAGTTCGGCTTACGCCATGTACATCGCTTAGTAAATAGGGGGTGTAATCAATTAATGCAGCATTGTCATCTTGCGCGACAACTTTAAAACCCGCCAAAATACTGGATGCAAACGCTTCGTTAACGCTTTGCTGCTCTGCTATATTACTAGTGTTAGCACGGTAGTAAGTATTTACAGCGCGCAACATCACCTTATTGCCAAAGCGCTCAAACTGTACTAAATAAGTACCGCCTAATTGGCCTCTATCTAAACCTATGTCGTTAGACCCAACGCCATAAGGTAAGCTGTGTTGTAATAAAAATTGTTGTTCAAGTTTATCGACCTTTAAATACACATTGCCGTTTTGGGTATCGTAAAAGAAAGAAAAATAACCAGGGAAATGGTTCATTTTTTCAGTAAATTCGTCAATAGACTTAATTGCTGCGTGCGCTTGGGTTATCATACAGAGCAGCACAGTAAAGAGTATGTAACTTAATCGTGATATTTTTTGCATAATCTTATCTTTGTTATTAGCGTTTTAAATGCGATGTAGGTACCCCATTATAAGGGGGTTATTTATACAATACAGTTATTTAAGACGAATTTCAGCGCTCTAAACTAATCTCTCTCACATTATGATTAGTTTTAACACGTTATCAGGAAAAAAGAATGCGTAGACTCCCACCAGTATTACTAGAAGATGGCTGTTCAAGAGAACTTTTGTCGTTAATTCGTACTATTTTAGCGGCATGTAAAGAAATTTCATTTCGCGTCGGTCAAGGTGAATTATCGGGCGTATTAGGCTCAACCCTCGATGAAAACATTCAAGGCGAAACACAAAAGAAACTCGATGTACTGTCTAATCAGTTATTAAAAGATATATTGCTGGAGTCAGGCACAGTTAAAGCGATTGCCTCTGAAGAAGAAGATTATACCGTTGCCGGTAACCCAGATGCTGAGTACATTGTTGCATTTGACCCACTTGATGGCTCGTCAAACACCGATATTAACTCGCTAGTAGGTACTATTTTTTCTATTATGAAAGCGCCTGTGGGCTCAGATGCGGCTGATGAAAAGATTTTTATGCAGCCTGGGCATCAACAAGTGGCTGCAGGTTATGTACTGTATGGCCCATCAACTATGCTTGCGCTAACAACGGGTAAAGGTACACGCATGTTTACCTTAGATAAAACCCAAGGTAGCTTTTTACTTACCCAAGATTTTGCCGCTATTCCTGCTAAAACCAATGAATTTGCAATTAACGCCTCAAACCAGCGCCACTGGGAACCGGCGATGCAAAACTACATTAACGACTTACTTGCCGGAGATACAGGCCCTCGCGCTCAAAACTTCAATATGCGCTGGATTGCTGCAATGGTTGGCGATGTACACCGTGTACTTAGCCGTGGTGGTTTATTCACTTACCCAACTGATACTAAAGACCCTAATAAGCCTAATAAGCTGCGTTTACTTTATGAAGCAAACCCAATGGCAATGCTAGTAGAGCAAGCCGGTGGTATTGCTTCAACAGGTACTGAGCGTATTATGGATATTCAGCCTGATGCTATCCATCAGCGTGTTGCGGTTATTTTAGGCTCTAAAGACGAAGTAGAAACTTGCTTGAGCTATCATAAGTAAACTTTAAGAACAGGTTTTAGGTTTCAGGTGTCAGCTAGAGATTAGCCCAGTAGTGGTTACTAACATCTGAAAACTGTTGCTTAAAACCTTTAATATTTTCTGATAACCACCTGCTACTGTTATAATAGTTTTAACAACTGTGCGAGCTTTTGATGAGTCAATTCGCCCATTTGCTCGCTGTTGCTCAGCGCGTAAATAACGCCTTCATGCTCGGCGCAATTTATGTCATCTCGCGACTCAATGACATTTGCCCACAGCTGTAAATCGTCAATATCAATTTCTTTATTAAAACAACGCGTAAGTACATTAATTAGTACAGGCTTTGTGAGTGTATACAGGTAGGTTTGATTGTTTGCTGCGGTTGAAACAATCACACTAATGGCGTTATCTCTTTGCTCCCCAAATGTAATAAATTCAGCCAATGCTTTTTGTATATTCATAATGTTTGTTATTCTTGCTGCTCTACTGTTAATAAGACCTAAAATGACCCAGATAAACTGCAGCCAATGTAATACAACACTTAACTGTAATGTTAATGATATAACCGCATGTTGGTGTTATCAGTTACCTGCTATTTTACCACTCGATGATACAGCAACCAGCTGCTTATGCCGATCATGTACTCTTGCTAAAATTAATTACTATATAGAAACCATATATACTCAGCCAATAAAAGCTCAAATCGCTTTTGCTAAACAATTTAGAAGCCATGATAATTTAATTGAAGGGTTAGATTACACCATGCAGAATAATTACATGGTGTTTAGTAAGTGGTATTTTTTAAAACGGGGTACTTGCTGCAAAAATGGGTGTAAAAATTGTCCCTATAATTAAATTAGTCACCCACAGCAATAGGCAGTGAGCTATCAGCGCCCCACTCACTCCACGAGCCGTCGTAAACACTTAAATTATTATATCCGCATTCATCAGCGAACAATGCAAGCGCACAGGCAGTAACACCTGAACCACAGCTAAATTGCAGCTGTTTTGCATTCCCGACTAATTTATTAAACTGTGCCTGTATAAAGTCGAGTGATTTTGCCTCGCCATTTTCTAATAAGCTAGTTAAAGGTAGCGAATAGCTATTAATAATATGACCGCTGCGCATACCCGCTCTTGGCTCTTTATTTTTACCGGTAAAACGCTCATAAGCACGCGCATCTAAAATGACCGTATTGGTATCCTTAGTAGCACTTAGCACCTGTTTTTTATCAATAAAGTAACCAGGCTGGTATTGAGCAATAAAGTCACCTTTTAGTGATGCTTGTGTATAGCTTGACTCAACCGGAAGCTCTAGTTCAAGCCACTTGGCTAAACCACCACTGAGCACTTTTACGTTATTAAATCCCATGGCTTTAAACATCCACCAGGCTCTAGCTGCACTGAATAACCCCGCATCTTCATAAATCACCACCAATGAGTCGTGATTCACGCCCGCTTTTTGCATCACCTGAGTAAATTGCTCTGCACTACACAAGGTATTGGGTAATGGGTTTGAAGTATCTGCGAGTTCTTTTTTGATATCAAACCGTTGTGCTTTAGGTAGCATAGCAACGGGCGAATATTCCCCTGTAGCTGAGGGGCGTAGCATACCTGCATCAAAAATAACAAAGTTAGTTTGCTCTAAACGCGCATGTAACCATTGTGCACTGACTATATTTTTCATTATCTTGCCAAATTTGAGGAAATGAAATAGCTATATATTATTACAGCCTGTTTATTAACAGAATTTAGACTGGTTACAAATTATAATAATGATAAAATAGCTGCTTTGATATTTCTAAATAAAGTAAAATAATGATAAAATAGCTGCTTTGATATTTCTAAATAAAGTAAAATTATGCCAATCCCTTTTTACATTATCAATATGCAAGGCTGCGAAGACCGCTGGGAAACAACCCTAAAGCGACTTACCAGCCTGCACTTAAATGCTGAACGTTTTGAGGCGACCATTGGCAAAAACCTTAGTGAACAAGAAACCCTCAAGTGGTATTGCCCGAAAAAAAATAAAAAACGTTACAATCGCAACCTATCTGCAGGTGAAATTGGTTGCTATGTAAGCCATATGCGCCTTTGGCAAAAAATGGTCGATGAAAATATCCCTTATTGTGTTGTATTGGAGGATGACCTTTTCATTGAGGCTTCGCTTAAAGATGTTGTTGATGCAGCAATTAAATTGAAAAACTGGGATTTAATAAAATTATCTGACAACAGAAATTTTCCATTTATTGACAGTGCCCCATTAGAAAATAATCTAACAGTCGGTAATTATAAAAAAGCACCAAATGGCACTCAAGGCTATATCATTTCATTAAGTGGGGCTAAAAAACTACTGCAAAGAAAACCATTTTTTAGACCCGTAGATGTCGATATGCAATTTCACACAGAAGTAGGGCTAAGTATGATTGGCATAAAACCCTACCCGGTTGCCGAAGATCGAAGCTTTATTAGTGAAATAACAAGCGCTAATGCAGGTTCACACTCAAACCGCAGTACATTTATCAGAAATTTAATTCATAGATCGAGTATTCATAGGCAAAGACGATATAAAACTGCGGATCTTGCCAAAATTACAAGTGAGTAATGCCAGGCATATTTTTACATGTATATATTTGATTATAAAAATTAAATCTTAATAATTTTGCCACGCAATGGCGCCATTTTAGCTAAAATTTCATTTTGCACTGTATGTGGGATATTTTGCTCATTCATTGCATTTATTAATAAATCGACAACGTGATTGAAGTCTTTTTCGTTTATGTTCATGCCTGTATGAATAGCAACCATAGAGTCACCTTTATATTCACAAGGGCCCTCCACCAGCGAACATAAATGGCTAATAAACCCTTGTCGAAAATGACTGATATTACTGTGCTCAAAGTAATGAAATACCTGCTTGTCATTACCTATTTGTGTAATAAAACTGTCAGTTAACTTTTCAAGCCCAGCTTGTTCGCCTAGTTGCTGATACAAAGAGGTGTTAGGCTGTGTTGTACACCCTAAAAGTAAGCTTAAACAACAAAAAATAAATACACTAATTTTCATTACCAATACCCCGTAACCGATAAATACCAGCCGGTTTGTTTGTCAACACCAGCAATCCGCCCTAAGTCTAAATAGGCCGCCGTTACACTGACATGTTTATTAGGCATCCACGCTATAAATAAATCGCGCCAATCTTGTTCGCCCAACCCTAGGTTATTGGCTTTTTGTCGATACTCAATGCCAATAGCAAGTTCACGACTTACAAACACCGCACTACTTGCTTCTAGTAAAATATGGCTACCTTCATTAGCCCCTCCATATCCTAAAAGCCCTAACTGATTGGCTTTACTGTAACGAGTGGTCACATTCCAAAACCAGTTGTATCCAGCAAGTGCACCCAAATGTAATTTACTGGCTGCTAGGTACACATCTGTACCACTGGTATTTTTTGCACCAACCAAATTTGCTACTGTGCCATCCTCTAGTGATTTATGCTGCACACCCATGCTTAGCTGTGGCCACTGACTATAAACAATATCACCGTATAAACGTACTTTTGCACCAGAAATTGACTGCTCTATTTCTGTATTGAGTGCAGGCACATCAAACTGCTGCACTGCATAACTGAGCTCAACACGATTGAATAGGTTTAGTTGCATGCCGCAGGCATCTAGGCGGTAATCTGTTACATCAGCACGACTACAAAAACCATTAACAGCCCATTCGTCTTCACTGGCATAACCTGCCAATTGTGCCCAAGGAACTAATCCGCCCCCTGCACTTCCTTCAATTTGAGACACCCCAGGTGTTGCTAATAATTTCCCCGTAGCAGCTATACTTAACGTACTACAAAATGAGAGTGCCAAGGCGAATAATAACTTAATGTGCACGCTGATATTCCTCTAACCATTGTTCCAGTTGCTGCGCTTTTAAAGGGCGACTTAAATAGTAACCTTGCGCATGATCGCATTGCATTTCGTGAAGCATTGATAAAGACTCAGCGGTTTCCACCCCTTCAGCCACAACAGAAAACCCCAATTGATGACCCAATGTGATTGAGGAGCGCACTATGTATTGATCTTTTTGTGATTCGTGCAGAGTTAAAATAAAGCATTTATCTAACTTAAGCTCATCAATAGGTAACATTTTTAATCGCCCCAATGATGTTTGCCCGACACCGTAATCGTCTAATGATATTTTAACACCGATAGTTTTTAAGTTCTCTAACGCTTTGATACCTTGAGCTTCATTTTCGATCATATCGCGCTCCGTCAACTCAATAGTGACAGAGCTTGGGTTTACATGATATTTCTTTAAGGTTGCGACCAACAAATTATGAAACCCCGCATGCGCAATATCTTGGGCTGACACATTAATGGCTGCCTGTAAGTGAATCCCTTTTTTATCCCAATCGGCTATTTGCGCAATAACTGTATCGACAACCCAGGCAGTTAGTTCCACAACTAATCCTGACTGCTCAGCTAAATCAATGAACACTTCAGGCGAAACCCAGCTCCCATCATCACGTTGCCAACGAATAAGTGACTCAACCTTATCAATTTTCTGACTTTTAATATTCAACTTAGGCTGATAAGTCATAAACAGTTGCCCGTTATCATCATCAATCGCTTGTTTGAGCTCATCAAGCATTATTAAACGGTCTAAGTGCGCCTCATCTTCACCATCTTGGTAGTAATATAAGCTTTGTTGGCTTGTTGTAGCCGCATCAACAGCAATGAGTACACGCCGCATTAAATCGTCCGCTTTAACGCCTTGTCCAGGGTACTGCACAATCCCAGCGTTAAAACGCAAACTTATTTTTAAGCTTTTAATCTGATAAGGTGCCTGTAATTGCTCAATCAAATCGGCTACAGCACATTTTACTTGGTCAGCCTCCACACTGGGGTAAACCGTTAAAAACTCATCGCCGCCAATTCGTGCATCAAATCCACCAAGCTCATCAGAAAATTGACGAATACGGTTTGCCACCGCAATTAAACACTCATCTCCTACTTGCGGACCAAGCTTGTCGTTTATGTGTCTTAAGCCTTTTATATCAATAGCAACAAGCGTGTAGCATCTATCTTTAGTAAGCTGCTTTGCTAATAAACCTAACATAGCTGAACGGTTATAAAACCCTGTTAAGGTATCGTGATGTGCTTGAAAACTTATTTGCTGCTCACGCTTATTAATATCATTACCCATGTTATTAAAGGCGCTGACTAGCGTTGCTATTTCGCTGCTTTGTTTTTTACCTTCAAATTTAAAACGGTAGTCACCTTTGGCAAATTGCCTTGCGATAACCGCTAACTGTGTAAGTCCGCTGGTTAAGTTATTGGCAAGCAAACTACTGGTGATCACACCAAATAACATAGTTAACACGGCCAATGTAACTAGCGTTAGCAATAGTTGCTCAATATCGCGATAACTCGAGGTTAAATCTGCGCTAAGCAGTAAGGTTATCGGATGCGATTGTAAAGAGGGTAAAGCTATTTGTTCGTTTTCATAGGCCAAATATTCGGCAAAAAAACGAGCCGTAGTTTTATTTTCAAAGTACTCCATAGGTTGAAATTTTTCAGGTTGAGGTGCAAACGAGCTTGCAGCAAAACTATCTAATTGCGCAACAAAACTAACCTCCATTCCGGTTAAGCTTTTTAGCTCAGTGGCCACTGCAGATGTTATTTTAAATCCGACCAAACTGTAAGCTATGATTCTGGGAGTTTTAACGGGCAATAAAATCACTTGGTACAGCTGGTTATTTAACACGACAAAGCTCGATTGCTCAGAATTATTTAATAATTCATCCATTAAGGGTTGTAGGTTATCGGCAAAATTTTGTGCATTCACATTAGCAGACACTAACCGCCCTGATAAATCGAGCAACAGCATTAAATCGGCATTGATCCGTTGACTGTGGTTGTATAACACACTGCTAATAGTGGCGGCATCACGAGTTGCAACCGCTTGCTTAAAACCAAAATCAGCGGTTAACACCTTTGCAGCGGTTAATAACAAGCTCTCTTTTGATTTTAAATATTGTTTATAAACGCTTTGCGCAACCGTTATATTTTGTTGCACTTTTTCTGCCTGAAATTTACTGGTAGACCACCAAAAGCTCAGTAAACTAACCAAGGTAGTGAGTAATACCAAGCCAACGCAAAGCGTTGTAATACGACTGCGTAAATTATTGGCCATTGCCTTCCCTAAATTGACTACCAAAGGTATTACGTGGTGCAGGGGTAGATGTATTTATAGTTATTGATAACGGGCTGGTTGATTCTATATTAAACTGTTTTTTATTATCCAAGGGAGCAGTTTGCAGTGAATGCCAAACACTGGCTTGCACAGGAAAAGTGTCTACTTGCAGCTTTATCTGGCCTTGCTCGTTACTGGTATACACATGACTACTGTTAGCAACATATATATAGCCCACCATGGAGTCATGAATATTGCAGCCTAGAACAACAACACCTTGATTATCAAACTTAATAGGCTCTTCTGGCTGGCCAGAATAGAGCTTTAATTGAAAAGGTTTAGCTTTTGAAAAAGAATACACATGGTGGCGAATATTATCGCTATTTGGAAAGTTAACGTACTGA
Organism: Pseudoalteromonas sp. S4741; assembly: GCF_005886135.1. NCBI lineage: Bacteria > Pseudomonadati > Pseudomonadota > Gammaproteobacteria > Alteromonadales > Pseudoalteromonadaceae > Pseudoalteromonas > Pseudoalteromonas sp. S4741. The sequence continues at coordinate 31,303 of NZ_PNCN01000085.1, forward strand.
CCTTGCTGCACAATAAGCAACTCTGGAGAAAACTGTTTATCAACTTGATCCACTACCGCTGTAGGTAAATTACCCTGAGTTTTTGAAGAAGGTAAATGATTTATTTCTACGACAGCATTAGGCAATACTTGGTCATGCTGATCTTTAATAACCAAATTAATGGTATTACCAAAAGCCGATACATTAAACACTACACCCAGTACTAATATATAACGACGTTTTGCAATAACTTGCCATGCTCGCTCTAACATAACCACACCCAAAAATTCACCATAGGTTAAGTTAATTAGAGACGAGCACTAATTGCAAGAATTATAGCTCAGTTAGTTAAAATAAATACTTTTTCATTAGTTAAAATGAGCTTTGCTATATCTGTCTACTTACTACGTTATTTAACGATTAAACCGTAATCAGCATCTAAAATTGCAATCACTTCTTGGCGCGGATCATTGGGTATAACGATCTCTTTACCGATAATTTTGCTAGCAATACCCACATAAGTGTCAGACACTTCAAGCATTACTGACTCAGGTAAAATATAATCTTTTGCTAGCTGCTCACGCTCAGCCATACGGTCTTTATTTAATAACACATCACTCTCTGGCACGTTATTAATTAACAGCTGACGGAAGCCTTCCTTTGAGTTTTCAACAATTTTGCCATTCTTATATGATGCTTCATCCCAAATACGCGATGAATCGGGTGTCCCTACTTCATCAATATAAATAAGTTGCTGAGCACCATTTAAATCTTCTACGTAACCGAATTCAAATTTAGTATCAACGAAAATCTGGCCAAGCTTAGCTAACTCATTACTAATTAGCTCGAACCCTTCTACCAATAATTTTTCGTATTTGGTGACATCGTCAGCCGATTTAAAATTAAAGACATCTAAGTTGTTTGTAATATTTTCACGCGTGATATTTACATCATCAACGGCAGGAATATCAGCAACCCCTTCTATAATACCCTTGGTAGAGGGAGTTATAAGTACTTGCTCAAGCTTTTGATTCGCTTTTAAGCCTTCTGGAAGTTGCAAACCACAAAAGTGTCTTTCGCCTTTGGCGTAATCGCGCCACATACTGCCGGTAATATATTGACGAGCAATCGCTTCAACTTTAACTGTACTGGCTTTACGAACAATCCATACGTATGGATGAGGAATATCAACAATATGATTACCCGCCAAACCGGCTTCATTAAACATGTTAAACCAATGAGCAGCCACTGAGTTTAATGCAATGCCTTTACCCGGCACGCCATTTAGGCCATTTTCACCTTGCCATATGCAATCAAAAGCAGAAATTCTGTCTGAAATAACCATAATGGCTAATTCAGTATCGGCAGGAACGTTATAGCCTTTTTCATTTATTAAGCGTTTACTATCTGCATCGGTTAACCAATAAACTGAACGCACTTTGCCACTGTGTACTTTATCTTTGGTACGAATGGGTAAGTCATCGTTTACGTCTAAAACTTTATAGCTAGTCATGCTATCTCCGGGGTTTGGCATGCTCAAAGAGCAAAGTATGGAATTGGGGTTAGGCGCTCTATAATAATCTAGGCAACCACAAAGCTCAATCTTAGGCTAAAAACAAATCATCTTAGAATATTTATCTAGCTGGCGCATTGGGGTAAACTTGAATGATTACTTGCCCTGAGGAGCTAGCTTGAACTATTTAACTGCCACTAAGAATAAGAAATATTTAATGTATATTTCTCAAAATTATTCCTACGCTATTTTAAGACCTTTGCAAGCAGAAATATTAGCTCAAGGAGGGGAAGTTAAATGGTTTTTAGAGGGTGATGAAGTAGACCCTAAGTTTTTAAAACCAACTGAACATCGCCTTGAATCAGTCAAAAGTATAAAAGATTGGGAACCAGATGCTGTTTTCATACCAGGCAATACTATTCCAAGCTTTATTCCAGGAAAAAAAATAGCTGTATTTCATGGTTTTAATTCTGGAAAACTAAATAGAAAAGGTAAAGAAGACCATTTCAATATTAGGGGTTGTTTTGATTTATATTGTACACAAGGACCTAATACGACTTTAAGGTTTCAAGAGCTTGCTAAAAAGCATGGCTTTTTCCAAGTTTCAGAAACTGGCTGGCCCACACTAGATCCTCTGTTTAATGACCATGCAAGTAATCCTTATTTAAGTAAAGACTCTCGCCCAACGGTATTGGTTTGCTCTACATTTTCAAAACGTTTATCTCTTGCACCTAAACTTTATGAACAAATAAAACACTTTAGTGAAAGCGGTAAATGGCGACTATTAGTTCAGTTTCATCCGAAAATGCCGCAAGAGTGGGTTGATAAATACAAAGCATTAAGTAATGACAATCTAACCTTTGTTGAAACAGACAATGTTATTCCTTTATTACAATCTGCTGATGTAATGCTGTGCGATACTTCATCCATATTACTGATGTTTTTGGTACAACGAAAACCGGTTGTAACGTTTTGCAATAAAGCGCCTGAAAAACACTTACTTGATATTACTGATAAAAATAACGTTGAAGCCGCAATAGACTATGCACTAACCTACCCAAAAGAGCTTATAGATAATATTGAAGCTTTTTGCCAAGAGTTACACCCATACACAGATGGTAAGTCAAGCCAACGAGTACTTTGCGCAACCAATGAACTGTTGCATAGTGATGAAAAGCTCAAAGCTAAACCGCTTAATCTTCTTAGACAATTTAAAATGCGCAAAAGACTTAACTATTGGAGTTGGTAAGCCGTTATGATCAACCTTGAGAATGTCTCTTTCAAATGGCAAAAAAGCGCAGTCACCCCGACTCTCGCTATTAAGCAGCTTACGATTAATGCCGGGGAACATGTTTTTTTACATGGTCCAAGCGGCAGTGGTAAATCTACCTTACTGGCGTTACTGGCAGGCATTAATGTAACCACTAGCGGCCAACTTTGTGTTTTAAACCAAAACCTAAGTGCGCTCACCAACGCACAGCGCGATGCATTGAGAGCTGATCATATTGGCTATATTTTCCAAAACTTTAATTTACTACCTTATTTAACCCCATTAGAAAACGTGTGTTTAGGGTGCCAATTTTCAAAAAAACGTCAGCAACACGTGCTCAGCCAAGCTGATAATTTAGTAAGTGAGGCAGCCCGATTACTCAATGCACTGGGGTTAGAGCCGCACTTTCATAATCAAAATGTTGCCACTTTAAGTATTGGGCAACAACAGCGAGTTGCTGCAGCGCGGGCATTTATAGGCAGCCCTGAACTTATCATTGCCGATGAGCCCACTTCGGCGCTTGATACACAAAATCGTGAAAGCTTTATCAAGCTGCTATTTGAACAAGCCAAAAAAAGTAACAGCACCCTTGTTTTTGTTAGCCACGATGAAACATTAAAACCACTCTTTAGCCGCACAATCGACTTAGTTAATTTACAAGGTGGTGTATGATTTTATTTAAACTCGCCTATAAAAGTTTGCTCAATAGACGTGCCAGTGTATTACTCACATTGCTCACTATTGCGATTAGCGTCATGTTATTACTCAGTATTGAGCGCGTTCGCGTAGATGCTAAAAGTAGTTTTAGTAATACCATTTCGGGTACCGATTTAATTGTTGGCGCACGTACTGGCGATATTCAATTACTCCTCTCCTCGGTGTTTAGAATTGGCCATACCAACAATGGGGTGAGTTGGCAAAGCTATCAATACATAACAAAACAGCGCGGGGTTAAGTGGAGCATTCCTATCAGCCTTGGAGATAGCCACAAAGGCCAAGCAGTCTTAGGCACCACACTCGATTATTTTAAGCGCTATCGATTTGCTAAAAAACAGCCCTTAGCATTTGAACAAGGACAGGCTTTTTCTAGCATCAATGAAGTTGTTATAGGTAGTGATGTTGCAAGTAAACTGGCCTATAAAATTGGTGATGAAATTGTGATTTCTCATGGCATGGGCAATACTAGCTTTCATCATCATGATGATAACCCTTTTAAAGTGGTTGGTATTTTAAAGCCTACCGGTACCCCGGTGGATAAAACCTTGCATGTGCCACTGGCGGCAATTGAGCTGATCCATGGTGGCGGCCATCATGATCATGACGATCATCATGATCACTCGAGCCATGCATTAATTGGGCACCCAAAACAAATTACCGCCTTTTTAATGGGCTTCGACTCACCGCTTTATACGCTACAAATTAGGCGCAACATTAACCAATATAAACAAGAACCTCTATTAGCGATTATGCCCACAGTCACTTTAAAAGAGCTTTGGGAAATGCTGGCAATAATAGAAAAAATACTGCTGTTATTTTCATTTGTGGTGGTCATTATTAGCTTGCTCGGTATGTTAACCACATTACTTGCTAACCTTAATCAACGCCGCAGAGAACTGGCAATACTGCGTTCTGTGGGTGCCCGCCCTTGGCAATTATTTTCGCTGATCAGTATGGAGTCACTACTCACCACCTTTTTAGGTTGCTTAGTAGGTTGCACTCTATTTTATGCGCTTATGGGTACGACCGCGGGTTACTTACAGAGCCAAGCTGGAGTGAGTATTAATATCAGCATGCTCTCTGACTATGAACTCACTTTGATTGGCGTTATTATGGCTGCGGGATTTATTATTGGCTTGATCCCCGCTACACGCGCTTACTTTTATTCTCTCAGTGATGGTATGAGTATAAAAATATAAACTTTAGGATGATCATGACGTTGTTTAAAGTAACTACACACTCTTTAATGCTATTAAGCGCAGTGCTAATTAGCTTTGCTAGCATTGCAAATCCACCCAAGGAAATTTTTTGGGAAGACCTCATACCCGAGGGCCATGTACAAATAGATACTCAAGCACAAGCTAATCACGAAGGCAGTGAACAAAACTGGGTGCAACCTGATTTAGACGCGCCAGTTGTTAAAGCACTTGATGGGCAATCTGTTAGCTTACCTGGTTTTGTTGTACCACTTGAAGGCGATAGCGAACTTATTACCGAGTTTTTATTAGTCCCTTACTTTGGTGCCTGTATTCATGTGCCCCCGCCGCCGCCAAATCAGCTGGTTCATGTGACCATTAAAGGCGGTGTCCCTATCGATAGCTTATACGATGCGATTGTTGTAACGGGTATTATTAAAACGCAAACTTGGTCTGGCGAAATCGCTCAAGTAGGTTACACAATGCAAGCTGTCGGTGTTGCTCCTTTTGAGCTTTAATTCTTAAAATAAAAAAACCGCGTAAAAACGCGGTTTTTTTTATAACGACTTTGTAATAAAATTAAGCCGTGCCACCCACTGTTAGGTTATCTATTTTCAGGCTTGGTTGGCCAACACCTACTGGTACACTTTGACCGTCTTTACCACAAACACCTACACCTTTATCAAGCGCTAAATCATTACCTACCATAGAAATTTGTTGCATAACCTCAGGGCCATTACCAATTAATGTTGCCCCTTTAATTGGCTGGGTGATTTTACCATTTTCAATTAAATACGCTTCTGAGGCACTAAATACAAACTTACCTGAGGTGATATCCACTTGACCACCACCAAAATTGGGAGCAAACACGCCTTTTTTAACCGTGCTGATAATATCAGCTTGGCTATGCTCGCCGCCTAACATGTAAGTGTTGGTCATACGTGGCATAGGTAAATGCGCGTATGACTCACGACGTGCATTACCTGTTGGGTTTACCCCCATCAAACGCGCGTTCATTTTATCTTGCATATAGCCTTTTAAAATACCGTTTTCGATAAGTACGTTATAGGCTGCAGGCGTACCTTCGTCATCTACATTAAGTGAACCACGGCGATCGGCCATAGTACCATCATCAACCACAGTACATAGCTCTGAAGCAACTTTTTGCCCTACTTTACCGCTAAACGCAGACGCGCCTTTACGGTTAAAGTCACCCTCTAGGCCATGACCTACGGCCTCGTGTAACAACACGCCTGGCCAGCCATTACCTAATACCACTTCCATAGTACCCGCAGGGGCATCAATGGCTTCTAAGTTTACTTTAGCTTGACGAACAGCTTCTTCTGCAAAACCCATCCAACGCGGCTTGCCATCAACAAGCTCTTTAAAGTAACCATAATCTAGGCGGGCGCCGCCACCAGCACCGCCACGTTCACGACGACCATTTTTTTCAAGTAATACAGAGCAGTTTAAACGGATCAGTGGGCGAATATCGGTAGCAAAGGTGCCATCACTGGCTGCAATTAATACTTCTTCGTATACCGCAGACATTGAGCTAATAACTTGCTCAGCATCAGGGGCTAATTCGCGAATATAATTTTCAAGCTCACGTAACAAATTAACTTTATCGGTATCGCTCATGCTAGAAATAGGCTGATGTGGCGCATACTGCTGCTTTGCAGCCACATCGCTGAATACTTTAACCGCTTTATCTTCACCGGCATCGGCAATACTACGTGCTGCCGTGGCTGCTTTGTTTAACGCTTCAAGATTGATTGCGTCTGAATACGAAAAACCGGTTTTTTCACCACTAACAGCCCGTACGCCAACACCACGCTCAACATTATAAGACCCTTCTTTAACAAGGCCATCTTCTAATACCCAAGACTCATGATGACTCGATTGAAAATAAAGATCGGCATAATCAACTTTGTGCTGGTGAATATAAGCTAATGTTTTTTCGAGTTCTTCTCGATTTAGCTGGCTGTCGTGTAATAAATGCTGTTCAACCGAATTCATAATAATGGCTCTCTAAATCGTTGGTGAGATTGCAGCGGCATATCTCGTCTAATTTTGTGTAACTGGTTTAAATCTACGGTGCAACTAATAAAACCAAGCCCTGTTGATTTTTCACTTAATGTTTCACCCCAAGGCGATAACATGAGGCTGTGACCATAAGTTTGCCTACCGTTTTCATGCGTTCCATATTGCGCTGCAGCAATAACATAACATTGCGTTTCTATAGCTCGCGCTGCAAGTAGCGGCTGCCAATGCGCTTTACCTGTTGGAACAGTAAACGCACTGGGTACTAATATAATTTCGGCACCTTTGCGAACTAAGGCATTAAATAAACCAGCAAAACGCAAATCATAACACACTGTTAAACCAATTTTACCAAAGGGCGAATCAACAACCACAACCTCATCGCCGGCTTGAGTAAAATCGGATTCTCGGTAGCTACCTGTCTGGTCATCTACCTCAACATCAAATAAATGTATTTTGTTATAGCTTGCAACAATATCGCCTTGGTTATTAAACAAGTGTGAGGCAGCATAATACTTATGCTGGTTATACGGCTCTGGTAGTGTGCCAGCATTTAACCAAATATTGTGCTTACGGCACAATTCACTGAGTTGCTGTTTGTACTGTTCAATACGCTGTGACACTAAAAGCGTATCACCTGCGTGTTTACTAAACACTAAAAATGCTTCTGGTAAACACACTAGCAGCGGACGAGCTGTCGGTAAGATTTGTAAAGCCTGTTTTAATTTTGCAATATTATCATCAGGGTTTAAGCCTGAGCACATTTGCAATGCAATAATCGCAGGGGCTGAATTTATACCTTGTTTATTCATTGTGTGGCGCTAACCTCGGCATCTTTAAGCTTTAACTCTGAGGATGCTTGTGGCTGACTTTGTGCTGCTTGCGGTAAAGTCACCTCTCGACTCTTACGATCTAACTCTTGTACCTGAGGATCGTTCATTTTGCCTGTTACTTTAAAGTTGATCTCTGAGATCACTCGGGCAGAGTGAATCACTTTATCAATTGCTAAAGCTGCAAGCCCCGTTACTGGATTAACCATCCAAGCCACAATCACCGGAATGCTCGAGGTTACTTGTGGTGCCACGGCTAAGTCGTAGTCAATTTCGAGAGTATTTAAATTTGCATACCCTTTTATAGAGAGATCGGCAGGTACCCCATCCATTTTAGTATCTTGGGTATAGGCAATGCCTTTATCTATCTGCATGGTGCCTTGCATGCTGTTATAAAAAAAACCTTTAGAAAATACATCTCTAAAATCAAGCTTTAGCTTACGCACTAATGAATCAAGGCTCAGTAATGAGAATACGCGTGCACCTCCATCACTGATTTCAGTTAAATGGCCTTCGCCTAAATCCCAGCTAATTTCGCCATCTAAACTGGCAATGTCTAAATCATAAGGTGCCGCTTGCCAATTTAGCTGATAATTTAGATTGGCGTTTGAGTCTTTAATAGTGGTGGTAATATCAAACTCATTAAATAAGGCGCCAATATCATCACTTTTAAGTTCACCACTCATCGCCGTTAGGCCATTCTGCCATTGCCCTTTAGTCCGTAATATATGGTCGCCCTTATCAACCACTAGCTCAGAAATAAGCAGCTTTTTACCATCGCCTAACAATGAGGCGCTTACCTTATCAAGCTGATAATGACTTACTTTACAATCGGCACATTCAAATTCAATAGCCGGTAATTTTGTAAGCCATGCAAGTTGTTCAGGGGTTGATTTTTCGCTCAGTCGCTCTGATTCTGTATCTAAAAAATTAAGCCTTAAATAATCGCTATTAATTCGAATCGGCTGACTTGATTGCCCGCTAGGTATAAATACTTCGGCTCTTAACTCTTTGGCATTGAGCTTTAATTGCAAATTATTATTTAGGGGCGATAAACGCATATCAAAATCATTAAACTGCATGTCACTCACGTTAAAAGAGTTAATATTCGCAACCACTTCATGTAAAGGCGGCATCACGCCCGGCGATGCATTCTCAGGCTGCGCTTTAGCTACATTAATAATTTGATCAATTAAATCAATCCAAGGTAATAACTCACTCTGCGCTAAATTAATACTCACCGCTAAATTTTGTGAGTTAAGCCCTAAGTCTTTTTCACCGATGATAAAATGAGCGTTGGTAAACTGCGATTGAGTATTGTCTAGAATGGCATTGAAATAAAATAACTCATTAATATTTGCAGTGATCAGATTAGAGATATCATCACCTTGAATAACCGCACTCAGAGGCCAAATTTGCTCACTGCTTTTTGTGTATACTCCTGGCAAGGAACTATTTAAGCCAATAAGTGGCGATTCAACTTCGGCACGATAGTTAAACCCTTGCTCGGTAAAATTAAGCTCTAAAGCAATATCAACGTCACTTTGCCCGCTTAAGTAACCATCTAAAATGCCTTGACCATGGTTTATGAGTGTTTGCGCATCAAGCTGAGCATTTATATTTATATTAGCGCGATAATCCTCTGCGTTTGCGTCACTAGTGTAGTTAATCGTTAATGGCATACCAAGCCATGTAGCCGTAGCATCGGTGAGGTTTATTTGTTGATTATTAAAGCTAAGTTCACCCTTTAAATGCTCAAGCGAAATACCGGGAGCAGAAATATAAAGAGGTAAATCAAGTAAATTAACCTTACCAGTTACACTCGCTCCCCCCTCAAATTGTGAACCGATTAGCAATTCAATGTTTGCGCTGGCAAGCCCCTGTCCCTGCACAATATTAAAAATATCAGCCAAAGGATTTGCTAAAGGTGTGGCGACAAAAAAATCGTGCATTTTTTCAAGCTCAGCTTGCTTATCAATACTAACCACCAATGGCGCATCGCCCATTAAGTCATCAATACTCACATGTACACTACTGCCAACGTCAAGGTTTACAAGTTGGCCTTGCTGGCTATAAATATCCATTCGCTCATTTGCAAAATGCAGCTTTACACTGGCATTTGTGACTGCTGGCCAAGCCGGATCGAATTGATAGGTAGCATTATCTATTTGCGCTAAAACATCAAACTGCCCAGAACCATCGTCAAATGGAAAGCCTGATAATGGACCAGAAAATAACACCTGGGCATTTGTTACTTCACCTGATTTTATTGCGCCATTTAAATAACTAACTAACTCAGGGCTCATTAACGTTAAAGGAAAATAATGACCGGCAACACTGGCATCGGGGGCAAATGCTTCGGCATATAAATCTAAGCGAGGCGTCTTACCTAAACTTAATTTCATCTGTGCGCTTAAGGTCACTTCATTGTTATCAAACCACAGGTTATCACTACTAATATGCCAATCGCCTGAGCGCTTCGCTAAATCTAATTCAATGTTTAGCTGGTTATAGTTAATATTATTACTAAAACTAGCACCTGTAATTAAATGGCTGTTTTCACCAAAAATAGTGATCCGCCCATATTGCTGATTAACTAATCCATCAACCCTTAAAGATTGAGCGGCGGGTACGGCGTTTTTTTCTTGCCAGCTAATTTCATCGGCTTTAAACCATAGTTGCCATTGCTTTGCATCGGCAAACTCTAGATACGCGTTTTTTATTTCACCACTGGGTTGGCGAGCTAAAAAAGGAGTTAAATCAGTAAAATTAGTTAATTCTGCTAAATCATTTAATAGGGCTAAATCGAGTTGCTGTAGCCATATTTTATTTTTCTTGCCTAATAAAGCTTCAAATTCGAGGCTAGGCCACGTTATTTCGTTGGTACTAAACGCTAAGCCAGTACTTTTTAACCGCCAGCTATTTTGCTCAGGGTATAAATGAAATCCCCCTTCACTTAGGCTGACTTTTTGTGTTTGCTCATTGAGTTGCCAATTTACCGCACTCGGTAACCACTGTACTTTTACGTCACTTACTAAGCCTTGTTCTAACCTAAGCCATGCTTGTAAATTTAAATCACTATGCAGTTGCTGCTTTTGAGTATTTATATACTGGGCTAACCAATTTGACACATCAACCTGATTAGCCTGCACATACAGATCACCTACCATTTGCTCTAAGGTTTCACCTTTGAGCGCAATACGGGCATCAAAATTACCCACAGAAATACCCGGTAGCGCTAGACTACCACTGCCAAGATGCTGTTTATCTTGGTTTTGCCATACAATGTTTTCTAATAACAGTTTACGTTCTTTGTTATCTTCTAGTACAAAGCTGATGCTGGAGTTTTCTATTGCAAAGTGACCGGTTTCGCCTAAAAACAGTCCTTCTATTAATTCTTTTTGCTCAAATGAAACTTCATCTTGATCACCTGCAAATAAATTGGCGACATTAACCTTGGTATGAAAACCATTGATCACAAAGTAATTTGATTTAAACTGCAGCGACTTTAAACTTTCCCAAAGATTTAGCTCTAAACTGGTTTTAGCTATGGTTAAAGAGATAGGGACTGTTTGGTTGTCTTTAAATGATAATTCTTCGAGTACTAAAGCGGGACCACTGCCTTGCCAACTTGCTGATATAGTACCTATAGATAAACTAATATCAAACCTATCATCAAGGTAGCTTTCTATATCTCCTTTATAATCGTTCGCGTAGGGTAAAGTGTATTTTAAAATAGAAACAATCACGGCCAGTAGTACTAAAATTACAGCACTTATTTGCCATAATTTTCGTACACAATAAAAACAGGCCGCTTTAAATTTCATTACATCATTACCACATCAAACTGCTCTTGGCTGTATAAACTTTCAGTTTGAATATTGACCTGCTTTCCAATAAATAGTTCTAATTCGGCGAGGTTATGATACTCATCATTTAATAGCGCTTCACAAACTGCTGGCGAAGCATACACTACAAACTTATCTGCATCGTAAGCGCGATTAACACGTACTATTTCACGAAGAATTTCATAGCAGACCGTTTCAACTGTTTTTTGTGAGCCACGCCCTGAACATGCTGGGCATACATCACACAGTACATGCTCTAGGCTTTCGCGGGTACGTTTGCGGGTCATTTCAACTAAGCCTAATGCCGACAAACCATTGATATTAGATTTGGCACGATCTTTATCGAGTGCAGATTCTAATGAGTGCATTACTCGGCGTTTATGCTCATCGCTTACCATATCAATAAAGTCGATAATAATAATACCGCCCAAATTGCGCAGCCTTAGTTGACGGGCAATAGCAGACGTTGCTTCTACGTTGGTATTAAAAATAGTTTCTTCAAGGTTACGGTGACCAACAAAAGCACCGGTATTAACATCGACAGTGGTCATCGCTTCAGTTTGATCTATGATCAAATAACCACCCGATTTTAAAGTAACTTTACGATGCAGTGCTTTTTGAATTTCACTTTCTACATCAAATAAATCAAAAATGGGACGCTCACCTGGGTAATACTCAAGCACTTGTGATAACAAAGGCACAAACTCTTCAGTAAACAGCTTAAGCTCTTGGTAGGTAAGCTTAGAGTCAACACGAATGCGCTCCATATCTTCACCTACGTAATCACGTAACGTTCTAAAGGCAAGTGTAAGATCTTCATGCAAGATACTGGCTTTGCTTGTTTTTCTGCGTCTAGAGACAATTTTATCCCAGAGCTTTTTTAAAAAAGCTGCATCGTGTCTCAGCTCAGCTTCACTTGCGCCTTCAGCAGCTGTTCTGACAATAAAACTACCATTTTCATCGCCGTATTCGGCTACAATTTTTTTCAGCCTTGCACGCTCTTCTTCCGTTTCGATACGCTGACTCACCCCAACATGTGTCGCATCAGGCATAAACACTAAATACCGTGAAGGTATCGTGATATCAGTGGTTAAACGTGCCCCTTTGCTACCCAAAGGATCTTTAACCACTTGCACCATAATGTACTGACCTTGGCGAACAAGCTCACGAATATCTTGGACTTTTTTAATCGGCTCGTCGTCAACACCCTCAACGATAGAGGCACTATTAACGATATCTGAAGCGTGTAAAAAGGCAGCTTTCTCTAGGCCTATATCAACAAAAGCGGCTTGCATACCTGGTAACACGCGGCTTATTTTACCTAAGTAAATATTACCCACGATACCTAAGTTACCAATACGTTCTAGCTGAATTTCTTGTAATACACCGTTTTCGATTAGGGCAACGCGACTTTCACTTGGCGTGACATTGATCAGTAGTTCTGTACTCATGCTACCCTCTTAAGAATGTATTTAATAATTGTTCTGTCTCATATAAAGGTAAGCCGACAACGGCAAAATAGCTACCCGAAATATGCGTTACAAAGCGCCCACCTAACCCTTGGATACCGTAACCACCGGCTTTATCTTGAGGCTCGCCCGTTTGCCAATAAGCATGTATTTCTTCATCACTGAGCGTTTTAAAGGTGACATCTGTACTGACCACACAACTGAGTACTTTATCTGATGTAGCAAAAGCGATGGCTGTTAACACTTGGTGCGTGCTCCCTGATAAGCGCTTTAAGGTTTGAGTAAAATCGTCTTTATCTCGAGGCTTACATAATGATTGGTTATCCATCACCACCACAGTATCACTACCTAGCACTGGCCGGTCAGTATACCCTTGCTCTACGCCCATTTGCGCCTTTAAACGCGCTAAACGCTCTACATAGTCATGCGGGCGCTCATTAGCAAGCTGACTTTCATCGGCATCAACACTAAACTGTGAAAATTCAATCCCCAATTGGGTTAGAAGCTCTTTACGACGGGGAGACGCGGAGGCTAAATATACTGCGCAAGTCATTATCTGATCCTAAAATGTCTACGGTATTTTCGAAGTAATAAAAATACCCATATCCAGCTCAACATGCCTGTTAATACAGGCCATAAGTAATGTGGGCTAAAATAAACGCCAAGTAAAAAGTGATTTAACCAAAACTGCATTAAGTGGTAAAGCGTTAAGAACAAGCCTATAAGTAGGCTTTGTTGCCACAATGAAAAATTGCGAATTTTTTGGAAGTTACTTGCAGTAATAAAAATACATACTGAATAAGTTAAGGAATTAACACCCAATGAGGAGCCTGTTGCTAAGTCAATTAATAACCCAACAACCCAGGCAGTCCCTATATTTAGTCTATGCGGTAAAGCTAAAGACCAGTACATAAGCACCAACAGCACCCAATCAGGACGAAATGGTTCAAGTGAAAAAGGTAACGGCATTAGCACCATTACTAATGCAAAGAAAATACTTAATGCGATTAAGAGCATATGACGGTTAATCATCACCCATCAACTCCTGCTGATTTAGCCATAATACCACTAGTAACCGAATTCGATCTAATTGAGCTATCGGCTCAGCAAATACTTGAGCAAAAGGTTGGCCTTCATCACGAGTTATTTCGGTGATCACCGCAACCGGATAACCTTCAGGAAAGGTACCACCTAGGCCAGAGGTCACCAGCACATCACCAATACGCACATCTAAGCTATGCGGTACATGTGATAGCTTTAACACGTTAATTTTACCGATACCTTCAACCACTGTGCGCACATCGTTTCGTAATATACGCACCGGTGTTGCATGGGTAGTATCTGTAATTAACAGCACCCGCGAGGTTGTTGAACCAACTTTAGTCAACTGCCCGACCAACCCCATATCATCAATCACCGCTTGGCTTTCGCTTAAACCATCGGTGGTTCCCCGATTTATCACTACTTGGTGACTATAAGGATTTGAATGAACAGAAAGTACTTGAGCAATAATTTTACGATTGGTGTGTTTAGAGGAAGAGCCAAGTAATGCACGAAGTTTTTGATTCTCTTTTGCTAAAAACTCATATTGCTGGATTTGCTCACTTTGCAATACTTGCTTCTTTTTGAGTGCTTCGTTTTCGGTTAGTAACTGCTCACGGGTATGCAAACTTTTGGCGCTAAAGCTAAATACTTCGTAAGGTAGGTTAGCAACATAAATAAGTGGACTGACCAATGTATTCAAACTAGTACGAATGTTCTGTCCACCTTGCGTGTACTTGTCTCCAAGGATCAATACGATACTCAAAAGCACTGCGACAAAAAGTCGCAGTTGCAAAGAAACCGTTTTTTCAAACATTGATTTCATTAATCGTAACTAAAAACGTCACCACCGTGCACATCAATCATTTCAAGGGCCTTGCCGCCGCCACGTGCAACACACGTAAGTGGATCATCAGCAACAACCACTGGAATGCCCGTTTCTTCCATTAGCAGGCGATCTAAATCCTTAAGTAATGCGCCGCCGCCAGTTAACACCATACCATGCGCTGAAATATCAGATGCCAGCTCAGGTGGAGACTGCTCAAGCGCCACCATGACAGCGCTTACAATCCCCATTAGTGGTTCTTGTAATGCTTCTAAGATTTCATGCGAGTTAAGCGTAAACGAACGAGGTACGCCTTCTGCAAGGTTACGACCACGCACTTCTATCTCTACTGGCTCGTCTGTTTTAAATGCCGATCCAATTTGGTGTTTAATATTCTCAGCGGTGGCTTCACCGATTAAGCTACCAAAGTTACGACGCACATAATTAATAATGGCTTCATCGAACTTATCACCACCAATGCGTACTGAAGATGAATACACAACACCATTAAGTGAAATAATAGCGACTTCTGTTGTACCGCCACCAATATCAACCACCATAGAACCCGTTGCTTCAGACACCGGTAAACCGGCACCAATTGCAGCTGCCATTGGCTCTTCGATTAAGTAGACTTCGCGAGCACCTGCACCCATTGCTGATTCACGAATTGCACGCTTTTCAACTTGAGTAGCTCCACAAGGAACACAAATAAGCACGCGTGGGCTTGGGCGCATAAAATTATTATTGTGCACTTGTTTGATGAAGTGCTGTAACATTTTTTCAGTAACATAAAAATCAGCAATCACACCGTCTTTCATTGGACGTATAGCTTTAATATTACCAGGCGTACGGCCCAACATTTGCTTAGCTTCTGCACCTACAGATGCAACACTTTTAGGTCCACCAGCACGCTCTTGACGAATAGCAACAACTGAAGGTTCGTTTAATACAATACCTTCTTCTTTTACATAAATTAGTGTGTTGGCTGTACCTAAATCGATCGATAGATCGTTTGAAAAAATACCACGGAGTTTTTTAAACATGAGGCTGGATGACCTTTGAAATTCGTTCTTGTTGTAGTTGCGCTTACTTTAACATTCTCAACACAATGAGCAATGTAAAGCGCAGCCGTCTTTGTAATCATTAAAAAGAGGAAGCGTCGCTTCCCCATTAAATATTATCGTTCGCTCATTAAGCGAAAGCCAATATAATTAGCTCTAAAATCTGGCGCTAAAATTAAACGCGTTGATGCACTAGCAAGGCTTGGGGCAAAATTCCATGCACCTTCGCGAACAACGGCATCTTTTTATTCCCTGTACTACTAGTCCATTCCCATACATTGCCTACAGTATCGCATAAGCCAAATGCATTTGCAGAAAAAGACCCTACCGGAGCCGTGCGTTTATTAGACCACTCGCTACCACACCAACCACAGTTAGCTAGATTTTTACCAATTTCGTTATCCCATGGGTACTCTGTCTCTGTGCCTGTACGCACCGCATATTCCCACTCAACCTCAGTAGGTAAACGATACGTTTGCGCTGCTATATCAAAAAACCATTAAGCGTAAACAATAGCATCATTTTTTTGTCAAACACACAGCAGGAAACTCATTAGTTTGCTCAAATCCTGGAGCTCGCCAATTTAAGCTTTCTTCCCAAACAGGTTCGCCTGTTGAGGTAATATGCGCAACCTTTGCCTTTTTCAGCTTCGGTTTTATATTGCGTTTCGTTTACAAACGCTTCAAATGCGCCAACAGTCACTTCTTTGCTCTGCGTAGCAAAAGATTCACTAATCGTTTTTTAAACCACGGGGCGTTCATTTTCAAGCCCATTGCCGTTTATATCACCCATTTTAAATTTGCCAACGGGGATCATCACTGCTGATGGGTCCACCATAGGTAGGCGTGTATCAACTTCCACTCCTTTTGGGCAATCTGCTTGTATTATTTGCTCGCGCTTTATAAGGGATGTAACCCTCTTTGCGTATTTCTAATTTATGCAAACCACGTGGTAAGTTCGTCACCAAACGAGTAGAACCGACTCAATATCATTAATAAATACTGCATCGCCGTGTACATTAGAGCGTAAGGTTAACTGAACTAATTTATCTTTCTTGTTCTCAGCGACCACTTTAGGCTTTTTATTAACTGTTTTAGCGACAACGGCAGCAGCTTTATTATCCCCATTATCGCTGAATGTTAACTGACTATCAGAGAAAGTAGTACTATAAGCTGGCTGATAAGTATTTGCCAGCGGGGTACCATACTCTAAAAAAAAGCTATTATTCACACTAAGTAAGTGACATAAACGACTGCTGTTTACATCTTCGCGCTTAGTAACGCTTAAATTGGCGTTGTAATCACCTTGCCCGCTAAATGCGCTCTTAATCACGTAACTACTTAAAATTTGTGCTTGTGCCCCAGCCATGTCTCGCTTAGGTTCAACAAGACGTTTTTCTGTATAATTTTCAAATATTTGATCTAAAAAACGTTTAGTTGCCTTTTTCAGTCCTATTTGCTGACCGCTCTGCTCACTTGCCGCCAGTGTTTCAGTGCGCTTACAGTTAATGGTATGGTCAACTTCAAGCGTACCCTCTCGGGTAAATTCACTGCGTAATCGCTCTACACGCGCCGTAATATATTGTACTTTTAAGCTTTCAATCGTGTTTTGAAGTGCATGTTTATCAGCGCGAACTTGCTCAATATCTTTTAGATGGATTCAATTGCCGCCAATTGCATAAAAATATCATTTTTATTTTGTTCTTGATCAACAACGGCTTTTTGATAACGCGATTGTGCAGAGGTAATGTATAGCGACGGATTATCAATGAAACGTCGATACATATCATTCATCGCATCCAACGCTTGGTTTTTTTCTTTATCAAGCTGTGTGGAACGCGTTCTCAGCAATTCAAGTTGTGTTTGAAGTTGATTCTCTTCTTTTAAATATTTATCGAGCATCGTCGTTGAACGAGTGTATTCTGTTTGTTTCGCATTAATCTCTGATTCAATTCTGTTTACAGTAGTTGTATCTTGTGCAAATACTGTGCTTGCAAAAAAAGCTAGCATAAATTAACAGAGATAAAGGGGCGATTCGCATATATTTCAGTCCCAAAAAAGCGGCAATTATTTGGTTATTATTATTTTTTATAATAATAACCTTATGCTATTTACTTGAAGCACAAAACACAAGCTTTGTTCATTTATTATCTCAGTTTACAACTATTATCCCGTTTCATGCCAGTAAATAACCGTTTCATTTGTACTAAATAGCTAATTTATTTAACAACACCGAGATTTATCTGTATTTTACGCTATAGAAGATGCCAATTTAGCCGCGTATTCATATTTTTTAGTTTGCTTAAGTAATAAAAACTGAGTCAAAATAACGCTATTACACAGCACATTCATAATGTAACTAATGAAAAAGGGTGATAATGCCAATACCATTCAGTATTAATGAACATAGCTATTTACAAACAATTACCAGTGAATTATTAACAGACAAGAAAATAACTTTAACTATTAAGCGCGATGATTTATTGCATCCACTTATCAGTGGTAATAAATGGCGAAAGCTCAAATACAATTTAGTTCGTATGCAACAACTGGGTAAATCTGAATTACTTACATTTGGTGGGGCCTTTTCAAATCATATTCATGCGTGCGCCGCTGCTGGTAAAGAGTTTAACTTAACAACCCACGCAATTGTGCGCGGCCCACAGCTTGATCTAAATAATCCTACTCTAAAATTTGCACAGCAATGTGGTATGCAGTTACATGCAGTCAATCGTATAGAGTACAAACAACGACATGATGAAGCCTATTTAGCCGCATTACAGGCACGCTTTCCAAACGCATACATTCTACCTGAAGGAGGCACTAACGAGTTTGCTATAGAGGGATGTAAAGAGCTTGCCCAGAGTTTACCTGAGCACGACTACTTAATCTGTCCAACTGGCAGTGGCGGCACCTTGGCTGGATTGATAGAGGGCAGCTCAAATAAAATCAACCTACTAGGGATTGCTGTTTTAAAGCAAGCCGATTACCTGCGGGACGAAATACGCGCTCTTAGCCCTAAAGCAAAATCACAAAATAACTGGCAACTACTTACGCAATTTCACGGTGGTGGATATGGTCGTTTTACAGCTGAGTTATGGCAGTTTTGCCAACACATGCAGCAGCAACATCAATTACCCTTGGAGCCTATTTACAGTGGTAAAATGATGTACGCACTTTGGCAGCTCATCAATAATGATTACTTTGCCCCTAACAGCAAAATTATTGCAATACATACTGGTGGGTTGCAAGGTTTAGAAGGGCTAAAATATCGCAAATTAGTGTAGAGTATATTTAACTTGTTAATTGCTTAGCATTAGTGAAATGCGACTTGAGTATAGTTGGGGAGTAATTTAGAAAAATATCCTCCTTGCGCGCCGCTAATGCCTATTACTTTTAAAAGTTGTAGCTCCTGAGGCGTCTCCACATCAAGTGCAAATACTGACAAGCTCAATAATCTACCCATATGCACAATCCCCCTAACGTATTTTTGTTGTGAATTACTGCGCTCTATCCCATGGACAAGTTCAGAAGCTAAGTTAAGCCCTGATATTTGTTTATTAAGCGTAAACTTAAAGATATTTTTACTGCTTCTCACATCATCAATTACAATATTGCAGTTTAGTGCCGCTATTGCTGCAAAAGCGCCTTGCAAACGTAATTGATTATTTAAGAATTCTGATTCATTTATAGAAAATTGCATTGTATGTTGGTTTTTTAAGTCATTGATATAAGCAGTTAACCAGCTCCAAAACTCGTTATTAAACCAGTTTTTAGGATGTAACTTAATGCTAATAACTGACGATGATTTATCTATAAGCAATAGTTTTTTTACTTGCATAACTACCGCTTGATCGTGCAATAGCGCCTCACCTTCGTTATAAAATTGACTGATACTTTCTTGATTAAGTAATTGTTTATTTCCCCTGTCATTACTTTTAATTGATACGTAATGCTTAATAATAGCGCCGCTATCGAGCTCGTATACGGGTTGAAATAAAATAGCCAATTTTTGCTTTTTAATTCGTTGTGGTATTGAGTGTCTATCGAGCTTTTGGACATGACCATAATTTAACGCTAATTGGTGATAATGCTTAACTCGATTTTGCTGCGAAAGAGTAAGTGCCGACTTTGCCAACTGATACACCATAACCTGATCAGCCTCTGAATAATAAGTACATAAACCTATTTTTACATGCCTCTGTGCAGTTCTTGGCGCCAATACATGAGCGGCACTTACAATGCATTGATGTAAATATTTAGCGCAATTGAGTTTATCAATTGCATCAATCCCTTTGAGAGTAAAAGCGAAATTGCCTGCAGTTAATAACTTAACGGATATTTCAGTCGTATTAATAAAGTCTTTTGCCAATAAGACTTTAAAGGTCGCTTGTAAGTCAGTGTTTGCATCAAAATGACATTCACACTGAATAAGTGCAAATACATTATATTTAATTGCTTCCTGCACATTAGTTGTCGCTATTGGAGCGAGCTGTAAAGAACTCACTTTGGGTGCATAACGCACTTTCTTATTATTAAAGTGCTGCTGACGTTTAGAGGCTATTGTGCTGTTTTTTATTGTTTTAGGCTTTTTAAAACGTCGAATACAAAGCATAGCGAGCAAAAAAAACGCGTTTATTATTAAAAACAAATAGCTATAGCTATACCAAACTGGCCATGAGTAGAGCAAAATTCCTTTTGAGTTAGCGCTAAAATAATGTTTTTGTTTTTCTATATAAATAGAGTTTTTATTAGGGGCGAGCGTAAAAGGCGTATTTGCAATAAGTTGATTTTCATTGGCCAATGGCTGTTGCAATTGCTTCGCTAGCTTTAAACCAACTTGCTCGTTTTGATGCTGTAAAACCAAACTTAAACCGCTATTAATAATCACTAGCAAGGCGATACACAGAGCATAAAACAAAGCATTTGAATAATTGGTAAAGTGAAATTTACTGGCTTTCATAACCCACCGGCACATCAAATAAGTTATTAAAGTGTTGTCTACTATTTGCAATTGTACAAGCCAACAATAAAAGTTTAGCAGAGGTTTAAAAGTTAGTACTTAATGTTATAAACATTATATTTAGCCTTTAATTAGTTAACTAAACAGCTGTCATTATTTATATATTAGTTTGAACAAAGGAGGGCTTGGCTTAAAAAATAAAAACACCAGTATCACAGTGCTTTTTACACATTCATATGTTTACTTTAGGAAGTATTTATTCAGATTTAAAAACTGTAGAAATGGAATACGGTCATTTTTTTAATAATAAAAGCCGCTTAATAGCGGCTTTCTAGAAGATTTTTCAACATTCTTACACTTTTAAATAAACTATGATCTAAAACGGGATATCGTCATCAAAGTCGATTGTTGGTTCCATAGGGTTTGATGCGCCACCTTGCGGTGCATTTTGTGGCTTAGGTGCAAACCCGCCTTGCTGTTGTGGTGCACTATTTTGCTGAGGTGCAAAACCACCTTGCTGCTGTGGTTGATACTGGTTATTTTGTTGTGGAGCCGGCTGCTGAGCAGGTGCAGATTGCTGCTGTGGAGCATAACTGCCTTGCTGGCTATTTTGGCCTTGGTTATTTTGACCATAGCTACCGCTTTGCTGTCCGCCTTGGTTACCTTGATAACCGCCACTTTGTTGACCACCTTGGTTACCTTGATAGCCACCGCCTTGTTGGTCGCCACCGCGTGCACCTAGCATTTGCATTTGACCCGTAAAGCCATCAACAACGATTTCTGTAGTGTATTTTTCTTGGCCTTGTTGATCAGTCCATTTACGGGTTTGAAGTTTTCCTTCTACGTAAATTTGTGATCCCTTGCGGCAGTATTCACCCACAATTTCAGCTAACTTGCCAAAAAATACCACACGGTGCCACTCAGTTTTATCAACCATTTGGCCAGTGTTTTTATCTTTATAGCTATCTGAAGTTGCTAAGGTAATATTTGCTACACCATTACCATTAGGCATGTAACGAACTTCAGGATCTTGCCCTAAATTACCAACCAAAATTACTTTGTTCACACCGCGTGCCATGGAACCATCTCCTATAAACGTTAGATTAAACCAGCCACTCTTCGGGCTTGGTCTAGGTCAAATTCTTTATCATTAATCTTTAAGTAGCTACGACTTTCATCGCGAACTACGGTTGCTTCTATTACGCCGGGTAAAGCAACTAACTGAGAAGCCAGTGTTTGTGCCTGCTCTTCAGAATCTAATTGGGTCATTAAACTAATAACTTTGCTTTTCGGTGGGACTTGCATTTTCCACGCAATAATAAGCCATATTACCCCAACAAGTGCCGCCGCCGCAAACACAGCTTGCGTACTAGTTGTTTGTGCTACATACCCGCCAAGCATGCCGCCTAAAAAAGCGCCTAAAAACTGGCTCGATGAATACCCCCCCATGGCTGAGCCTTTTTGGCTTGCTGGAGCAATACGCGACACAAGAGCCGGCATAGTGGCTTCTAAAAAGTTAAACGCAACAAAATATAACAGCATACAAACCGCAATACCAACAACGCTGTTTGCCCACATAGACATACTTAACATGCTGACTATTAAAACCATAACAGAACCAATAAAGGCTTGTTTTTCTCTCTCTTTTTTAATTGCCACTATCATTACTGGCACCATTAAAAAAAACGCCAAAAATAAAACCGGAATATAAAGCTGCCAATGGTTTTCGGCCACTAAGCCATCTTTAATTAATTGGCTTGGTAATACTACAAAAATAGTCGTTAATGTTAGATGCAGCAATAATACGCCTACATTTAAACGTGCCAGCTGTGGGTGTTTAATCAATTTTTTGATGTCACTAAAACTGGCAAGCGTATCGCCTTTAGGGGCTTTATTTATTGCACTGGGAACGAGCATAGTGACTATAAAAATACCACACACAGCCAAAATAGCCGTTAGCCAAAATACGCCTGCAATGCCCCATGAAGCTGCCACTATCGGCCCTAATAACATCGCAAACGCAAAGCTCATGCCGATGCTCATGCCGATCACCGCCATCACTTTGGGGCGCTGTTCATCACGGCTTAAATCTGATGCAAACGCTAATAATGCGCTGGCGATAGCTCCCATGCCTTGTAACGCACGCCCTACCGTCACCATTTGAATAGACTCTGCCAAAGCGGCAATCACTGAGCCCAAAGCAAACACCGCCAAACCACCGACTATGACTTTTTTACGACCTATTTTATCGGAAAGTCTCCCCATTGGGATTTGTAATACGGCCTGAGTTAAACCATACGCACCAATTGCAAAACCAATCCAGATAGGTGAAAAGCCTTCAAGCTCTTGACCATAAATAGCTAAAACAGGCATCAGCATAAACAAGCCGAGCATTCTAAATGCAAACACACTCGCTAACGATACGGCGGCGCGTTTTTCTCGTGAATTAAGTGAAGATGCGGTCATTATTTGCGTGATCTTACTGTGTTAAAAAATTAGGCAAGGATTCTATCACAAGCTTGGCAATAATTAATCGTCTATAACTAAGGATTTTTTCGATGATCAAGGATTAATATTGCAGCGTATTATGCGATACTGAACAAATAATTTTGGCAATAAACGAGATAGCATGGAAAACATTGAAGTCCGAGGCGCCCGCACGCACAATTTAAAAGACATCAGCCTAACCATCCCACGTGATAAACTAATTGTTATTACTGGCTTATCTGGTTCAGGTAAGTCATCACTTGCATTTGATACGCTGTATGCAGAAGGGCAACGCCGGTATGTTGAATCACTCTCTGCTTATGCAAGGCAGTTTTTGTCATTAATGGAAAAGCCCGATGTAGATCATATTGAAGGCCTTTCTCCTGCTATTTCCATAGAACAAAAATCAACCTCGCATAACCCACGTTCAACCGTGGGAACTATTACTGAAATCTACGATTATTTACGCTTGATGTTTGCACGCGTTGGCGAACCTCGCTGTCCGACTCATGATTTACCGCTCGCGGCGCAAACAATCAGCCAAATGGTCGATACCACACTGGCGCTGCCTGAAGGCACAAAGTTAATGCTCTTGGCGCCTGTTGTTAAAGACCGTAAAGGCGAACATGTAAAGCTATTAGAGCAGCTTGCAAGCCAAGGCTACATTCGCGCACGTATTGATGGCGAAGTGTGCGACCTATCTGATCCACCATCACTAGATCTACATAAAAAGCACACAATTGAAGTCGTGGTTGATCGCTTTAAAGTCAAAGACGGCCAGCAACAACGTCTCGCGGAATCATTCGAAACAGCACTTGAAATGTCAGGCGGCGTTGCCAACATTGCGTTTATGGACGATAGCAATGCTCAAGAAATGCTGTTTTCAGCAAATTTTGCCTGTCCAACCTGTGGCTATGCGATGACAGAGCTTGAACCGCGTTTATTTTCGTTCAACAATCCTGCAGGGGCTTGTCAAAGCTGTGATGGTTTAGGCGTAAGACAATACTTTGACCCTAATCGCGTGGTCCATAATCCTGAAATAAGCTTAGCTGGCGGTGCAATTAAAGGTTGGGATAAACGCAGCTTTTACTACTATCAAATGTTGCAAGCAGTTGCACAACATTACGAGTTTGATTTAGATGTTCCTTATCAAGAGCTTGCAAAAGAACATAAGAAAATTATTCTAGATGGCTCGGGTGATACTAAAATTGCATTTAATTACCGTAATGACCGCGGTGATTTAATTACACGTAATCATGTATTTGAAGGCGTGTTAAATAATATGAACCGCCGCTACCGCGAAACTGAATCAAACTCTGTGCGTGAAGAGCTAGCTAAGTATCAAACTAGTCAAGCGTGTCCTAGTTGTAAAGGTTCGCGCCTTCGCCAAGAAGCACGCAATGTATTTATTGGTCAAACTAACTTGCCAACCATTACGCATATGAGTATTGGTGAGGCAATGAGCTTTTTTGAAGGCTTGCATTTGACTGGGCAAAAAGGCCAAATCGCCGAGAAGATACTAAAAGAAATTCGCGACCGGTTATCGTTCTTAATAAATGTAGGTCTAAATTACTTATCACTTGAGCGCAGCGCCGACACACTTTCAGGCGGTGAGGCACAACGTATTCGCTTAGCGAGTCAAATTGGTGCTGGGTTAGTGGGTGTTATGTATGTACTGGATGAACCTTCAATTGGTTTACACCAACGTGATAACGACCGTTTATTGAAAACCTTAGTTCATTTACGTGATTTAGGTAACACCGTTATTGTTGTAGAACACGATGAAGACGCCATTCGTGCCGCTGATCATATTATTGATATTGGCCCAGGTGCTGGCGTACATGGCGGCCATGTTATTGCTCAAGGTACACGCGATGATATTTTAGCAAGCAAAGACTCGGTTACCGGCCAGTTTTTATCGGGCGTGCGTAAAATAGAAGTACCTAAAGAGCGCCATGCTACTAACGAGAAATGGTTAGAACTGTTTGGTGCTACTGGTAATAACTTAAAAAATGTTGATTTAAAAATACCTTTTGGCTTAATGACCTGTATTACCGGCGTATCTGGTTCGGGTAAATCTACACTCATTAACGATACCTTATTTAAACTCGCTCACACTGAGCTTAATGGAGCCACAACCGCAGAAGCGGCACCTTACAAATCAATTGCAGGCCTTGAGCACTTTGATAAAGTAATTGATATTGACCAAAGTCCTATTGGCCGCACACCTCGTTCAAACCCTGCCACTTATACTGGTATTTTCACTGGTATTCGTGAGCTATTTGCAGGTACTCAAGAAGCCCGTTCACGTGGTTACAAAGTAGGTCGCTTTAGTTTTAATGTTAAAGGTGGGCGTTGTGAGGCATGCCAAGGTGATGGCGTTATTAAAGTAGAAATGCACTTTTTACCAGACGTTTATGTACCGTGTGATGTGTGTAAGGGTAAACGTTATAATCGCGAAACCTTAGAAGTACAATATAAAGGCAAAAACATCAACCAAGTGCTCGACATGACCGTTGAAGATGCCCATGACTACTTTGATAAAATACCGGCTATTGCACGCAAACTTAAAACCCTGATGGATGTTGGACTTTCTTATATCCGTTTAGGCCAAGCCGCTACAACACTTTCTGGTGGTGAAGCACAGCGAATTAAGTTAGCACGTGAGCTTTCTAAGCGTGATACCGGTAAAACGCTATACATATTAGATGAGCCAACAACAGGCCTGCACTTTGCAGATATAGAGCAGTTATTAGTAGTACTGCATCGTCTGCGCGATCATGGCAATACCATTGTAGTGATTGAGCACAATTTAGATGTAATCAAAACAGCCGACTGGATCGTTGATTTAGGCCCTGAAGGTGGTGCTGGCGGCGGTGAAATACTGATTGCAGGTACACCTGAAGAAGTGGCTGAATGCCAGCGCTCTCATACTGGGCACTACTTAAAACCGTTATTAAATAAATAACGGTAATACGCTTTAGATAAGGAAAGTCGGTGTTAAGGTATTTAAAATTGCAAAATGGCGTGCTAATAAGCAGTTTAAGCAACAGCAAAAAAGCTGGCAACCACACCAAGTTAAACTGCTTAGCCATATAAAAAGCATATGGTTTAACCTTAACACCGCGCAAAAACTTTATCTGCTTGCGTTTATAACTCTAGCCATTTTTAAGTTAACGTGGCTACGTGCCACTATTACTATTATTGCGCTGATCATAGAATTTTGGCCTAAGTTTAATCAGCTCTGGAATTCACTCGCCGGTAAAGCAGTTATTTTGGTATTTTATGCCAGTATTACTAATCAAGCCATTTGGATCTGATCGCATAAAGTTTATTAGCCAAAGCTACTCACCACTTCTAACTGCATTAACCCGCTTTTTTTAGCAGTTTCGCCGTAAACCCTCGCCCGATCCGAGGGCGGGGATATAAGGCGTAAAGTTCC
>NZ_PNCN01000086.1:0-1495 GCF_005886135.1 Pseudoalteromonas sp. S4741
AAGGTGATTATTATGCCTTGATCTGATCACTACATATTCTATAAGTTCAATTTATAATGATCTTGCCGTGGGAGTCCATACATGGCACAGTCTAATTTAATTGCTATTGATTTAGCAAAAAATATTTTCCAAGTTGCGCAGTTTCAAGGCAGTAAACTTAAATCTAATAAACAAGCTAGCCGCAAAGCATTACTTGAGTTATTAGTTAAAGCTAAACCATCCGTTGTTGCTATGGAAGCATGCGCAAGCGCTCAATATTTTGCACGCACTGCGCAATCTTTTGGTCATAAAGTTATGTTGCTTGACCCGTTATTTGTTAAAGCATTTAGACAAGGTCAAAAAACAGATGCAAACGATGCTATTGCGATAGCCATTGCTAGTAAAGTCCCTAATGTTCGCACCTGTAAAATTCTCTCTATCGAAGAGCAAGCATTGCAATCTCTTAGTAAGGTTCGGGCGCTAGCGGATAAACAAAAGATTCAATTATCAAACCAAATACGTGGGTTACTCCTTGAGTTTGGTATTGTCATTAACCAAAGTGAGGCCGCATTTAAAGCAGCCATACCCGATATTTTAGAAGATGCAGAAAACACGCTGCCATTAGAACTAAAGCATGCGCTTGCGCTGACTTACGCTCTTTATCAACAGCAGTGTGACAACAAAGTAGAGTTACAAAAACAAATCGAGCGTATTGTAAAACAAAATGATGGCTGTCAACGCTTAATGGCACTCGAAGGAGTCGGCCCAATCACTGCTATCGAGCTTTTGTCTTTTTTAGGTGACACAACACAGTTTAGCAATGGAAGGAGTGCTGCGGCGTGTGCAGGAGTGACACCGCTACAGCATTCGACAGGCGGTAAAGCAAAGATAGGCTGTATACCTAAAAGACGAGGTGGAGCATTAAGGCGAAATCTATTTTTAGGCGCTCGCTCGATAGTGAGTAAATTAAAAAACAGAGAGGCCTCGACTGAAAAAGAACGATGGATAAAAAGCCTGCTGATAAGAAAAGGGGTTAAGTGCGCGGCGATTGCATTAGCAAACAAAACAATGAGAACAGCTTATGCCTTACTTAAAAAAGGAACGAATTATGAGCCAACAGCACTGACAGCCTAAAGTAAAAGAATAAAAAATCAGTAAGCAGAAGAATTGAACAAGCCAAGATAGAGCATTAAGTGGTGAGACCTACCCTTGATAGCCTGAAAACCCGCTAGTGTACGAAGATACCGTGTAGCAGATAAGGCACAAGGGCGCGAAAACATCAAAGTGACCGAGGTAGCGCCTCATTAGAGTCCGTATATAAGTACGCAATCACATCAGCTTAATGTAAAAAAGGCTTGTGCAATCGGAGGAGTCCATATAAGCGGGTTTACCCCGCGTTTTTGTGTTTAATGACCTAGGCCTAATTAAAATTTAAAAAGGAGCAGCAATGCTCTTTTTTTATATTATTTAAAGGTTAAAGGTTAAAGGTTTAAGGTAAAAGGTTAAAGGTTAATGG
>NZ_PNCN01000087.1:0-1757 GCF_005886135.1 Pseudoalteromonas sp. S4741
TTAACTGACTGGCATTACGCAAATGCGGGGTTTATGTATTAGCTTTGCTTCATTGTGCCTTGTTGTTCAAGGCGGGTATGCCAGCTGAATGCTTCTTCTAAAATATGAGGCGTATGGCCGCCACGTACACAAGCACGCTCGTAGTAATCAAGCATAGCGTTGCGATAATCTGGGTGTACACAGTGTTTAATTACTTCAACAGCACGTTCGCGTGGCGCTAAACCACGTAAATCAGCTAGGCCTTGCTCGGTTACTAAAATATCAACATCGTGCTCGATATGATCGACGTGGCTTACCATAGGTACCACGCTTGAAATAGCGCCGCCTTTAGCAATTGATTTAGTTACAAACACCGATACATGCGCATTACGTGCAAAGTCGCCTGAGCCACCAATGCCGTTCATCATTTTAGTACCACACACATGAGTTGAGTTAACGTTGCCATATATATCAAACTCAAGTGCCGTGTTAATTGCAATAATACCTAAACGACGCACAATTTCAGGGTGATTCGACATTTCTTGTGGGCGAAGTACTAGCTTATCGCGGTACTTTTCAAGGTTATTAAATACTTGTGCGTTACAACGCTCTGATAAAATAATTGAACACCCAGAGGCAAAATTAAGTTTACCCGCATCAATTAAGTCAAAGGTAGAATCTTGTAATACCTCTGAGTACATAGTGAGGTCTTTAAAATCTGAGTCTAATAAACCCATCATGACTGCATTGGCTATGTTACCAATACCCGCTTGTAATGGGCCTAAATTTGCAGGCATGCGCTGTTGCGCTACTTCTTCTTTAAAAAAGTTAACTAAATGGCGTGCAATAGAGGCGGTATCTGCATCTGGGTCGGTTACTGTTGAAAATGAGTCACTTTGATTGGTAAATACAATACCCACAATTTTAGCCGGATCGATTGGAATAGCAGTACTACCGATACGGTCATCTACTTTCACGAGCGGCACTGGAGTACGCGTAGGACGATACGAAGGGATGTAAATATCATGCAGCCCTTCAAGCTCTGGCTGATGTAACATGTTAATTTCTACAATTACCTGTTTGGCAAAAATAGCAAAACTTGCTGAGTTACCTACTGACGTTGTTGGTACTATGTGGCCTTCTTCTGTGATAGCAACGGCTTCAATCACCGCTACATCAGGCATAGTTAACTGATGATTACGTAACTGTTCAACAGTTTCAGATAAATGCTGGTCAATAAACATGACCTCACCGTTGTTAATTGCTTTACGTAATGTGCTGTCTACCTGAAATGGCATACGACGCGCTAACGCACCTGATTCAGTAAGTAGCTTATCTAAGTCGTTACCTAATGACGCGCCCGTCATTAGGTTAATTTTCATTGGGTTTTCACGTACTCGCTCGGCAAGCGCACGTGGTACAGCTTTCGCTTCACCGGCACGAGTAAAACCACTCATCCCTACGGTCATGCCGTCTTTAATAAATAAACTGGCCTGCTGTGCAGACATCACTTTGTTGTGTAAATCACTATGACGAATTCGTTCTAATTGCATTTGGAACCCCTTAAACCCCATTATTATTTGGGCGCTATTTTAAGTATTTCCTTATGCTTCGTAAGCTAGACCTAAGTCTCATTTACGCATAGTTGGTATAAAAACGTTGCAGAGCGCTTTAATTTTGTACACTTCATTACTTAACCTGAGATCTGGTTAAGCCAACATTAGATTATTACTCTCTAAAATTTCAAGTTCTTGCGATGTTAAATCTAATGACGGCTT
>NZ_PNCN01000088.1:0-609 GCF_005886135.1 Pseudoalteromonas sp. S4741
AATCTTGGCAAGCCCACAGGTATACAATTTGTTGACTCCACTAAAATAGAAGTGTGTCACATCATCAGAGCTAAAAGAAATAAAGTGTTTGAAGGCGTTGCTCATCATGGAAAAGGCACTATGGGTTGGTCATATGGATTCAAACTACATTTAATAATTAATCATTTAGGTGAGATTGTGGCGCTAAAGCTCACAACGGGCAATGTGGATGATCGAGAGCCTGTTTCTGATATGGCGGACTCTATCTTCGGAAAACTCTATGGCGACAAAGGTTATATCAGCAAAGCGCTCTCTGGTGAGTTACTAGAAAAAGGTGTCGAGTTGATCACGACGGTTCGAAAGAATATGAAGAAAAAATTTATTTCATTGTGGGACAGGGCTTTATTGAAAAAACGATTTATAATCGAAACGGTGAATGATCAATTGAAAAACATTTCTTACATTGAACACTCTAGACACCGCAGTATGCATGGCTTTATGCTAAATTTACTTGGTGGATTAATTGCCTATTGCCTAAAAGAGGAAAAGCCGTCATTAGATTTAACATCGCAAGAACTTGAAATTTTAGAGAGTAATAATCTAATGTTGGCTTAACCAGATCTCAGGTTA
>NZ_PNCN01000089.1:0-46984 GCF_005886135.1 Pseudoalteromonas sp. S4741
GGGACTGTTGACCTTGCATGGTTAAATTTGCAGCAGTTTGTTTGGTGTTTAGACAAGGCAGAGCCTATGTGGTGTGGTTATTCCCCATAAAATAGGCGATAACGAAGCATCAATGCCAAACAGGCGCTGCCCTTCGGGTTCTGCCTAGGAGCGATTTTAATCCGCAAAGGTCAACAGACCCTAAAGCAGACCTTTAAACGCAAGAATAAATTTCACACACAATAAAACTTTACGAAGACGGGAATTTAATCGATCCGAGTTTGTCTATTAATATCGTAATAGCACAACGACTGTGATAGCTTAAATACAAACAATATTAATAAGTTATCTGTATGAGCACTTTGCCAAGTATAAAAATATTAACAAATTCTAGTCTGCTTTTTGATGTTTCTCACTACAGTGAACAACATATACTTGCGACGCAAAAAAAACTCTGGGCGCTGTCACAGTATTGTAAAAACACCAATGAGTTTATAGATTTAGTCCCCGGGATGAACTCATTAACCTTGTATTTAAAATCTGCCAGTAATTTACATCAATGGCAAAACACCTTAACCAAACTATGGGATGAAGTTGATGATTACGCCTTTGAAAGTCAGCATCATAAAATAGACACCTATTATCAAGGTGAAGATTTAAACTATGTGGCTAATTATCACCAGCTAACAATAGATGAGGTAATTAATCTACACAGTAAAGAAATTTACCATGTGTTGTTTTTAGGTTTTGTGCCCGGTTTCCCTTATTTACATGGGCTCAACGCTCAACTGTTTACCCCAAGACGTGATAACCCACGAGTCAGTGTTCCTAAAGGCGCAATTGCGATTGGGGCAGACCAAACAGGCATTTACCCTGAAGACTCACCCGGTGGCTGGCATATTATTGCTCATACTGATGCCTGTTTATTTGATGCAACCGCCTCAAACCCTTGTTTATTTAAACCCGGTGACACCCTTCAATTTGTGCCTGTTAAAAGGAGTAAACAATGATTAAAGTAATCAAACCCGGTATACAGCTTACAATCCAAGATTTAGGCCGTGTGGGTTTTCGTCATTTAGGGGTTAGCTGCTCGGGTAGTCTAGACACCTATGCGCACATTATTGCCAATCGCTTAGTAAATAATCACGATAACGATGCCGTACTTGAACTCACCGTTGGGTTATGTGAATTACAATTTGAGTGCGATACCGTCATTGCTCTGCATGGAGCCGACTTAAATGCTAAACTTGACGCTCAAGCCGTTTACCCCGGGTGGAGTTATCCGGTAAAAGCAAAACAAACACTTAAATTTGATACAGGACGCGGTGGCTCCAGAGCTTACATTGCCGTAAAAGGTGGAATTGAATGCCCTGAAGTTATGGGTTCTAAATCAACTGACTTAGGGGCAGCCATTGGTGGTTATAATGGCCGAGCATTACAAAGCGACGATATTATAAAAATAACCCCCTATACTCAGCCTTGGCTATGCAATAAAGGCGCATTAACACCGCCTAAACGAAAAGTTATTCGGCTACATCAAGGCCCACATCATGAACTACTTACACCTGAGTGTATAAACGCTTTCTGTACCACCTCATTTACTATTAACCCGAATAGCAATCGAATGGGAGTACGCCTAGATCATAATAATAGCCAAATAATGCAACACTCGCTTTCGCTACACTCACTCGCGGTAGCACCGGGAAGCGTGCAACTCCCACCCGATGGCAACCCAATTGTGCTATTAAATGATGCACAAACAACGGGGGGCTACCCATTGATAGGCCATGTAATAGAGGCGGATTTACATCAGTTTGCTCAGTTTAGAACCGCCGATTCAATTACTTTTGAGTTTGTAACGCTTGAACAAGCAAACGCGGCAAAAAACAAACTCGATGCACATCTATCTCAGCTTAAACTGAGTTTAAATCGCTATTGGGCTAATTAACTTAAAGCTATTTTCTTAACGATTATATTTGCACCCACTTGGTGCAAATATAAATTTTCATGAGCATTAAATGCTTATCCCTGCCTGTTTTAAATTAAAAATTGTACAATCAGTTGCTATCACACTATCAACCTCACCATGTTGGTGCACCAGCAACTTATTTGGTGCATAAATTATTCTTATTAATTTAAAAAAGCCGTGTGACTTAGTTATTTATTTCTGATAAAACAAGGTTAGTCTTTAGCAAACTCGCTATCGTAGGCACTTAATAGGAATGAGGAAAAATTATGTGTTCAATTTTTGGTGTACTCGATATTAAATCGGATCCCAGCCAGTTACGCACTCAGGCAATCGAAATGTCTAAACTGTTACGTCATCGTGGGCCTGATTGGTCTGGTGTGTATTCATCTGATAAAGCAATTTTAGTGCATGAGCGCTTAGCCATTGTTGGCGTATCAAGCGGTGCTCAACCCCTTTACAACCCAGAAAAAACCCATATTTTAGCGGTTAATGGCGAAATTTATAACCACAAAGAGCTGGCCGCTAATTTAGAGGTTGACTTTGATTTTCAAACCCAGTCAGATTGTGAAGTGATTTTAGCCCTGTATAAACAAAAAGGGCCGGCATTTTTAGATGACTTAAATGGTATTTTTGCTTTTTGTTTATATGACGAAGAGCAAGACGCGTACTTAATTGGTCGCGATCACATTGGTATTATTCCACTGTACACAGGTCACGATGAGCACGGTAACTTTTATGTAGCGTCAGAGCTCAAAGCACTCTCACCTATTTGTAAGCACATTGAAGAGTTTCCGCCGGGGCATTACCTTTACAGCAAAGACGGCAAATTAACCCCTTACTATCAACGTGATTGGCAACGCTTTGACGCTGTTAAAAACAACGATGCTAAAGCAGAAGATGTAAAAGATGCATTGGAAGCGGCGGTTAAGCGCCAGCTTATGTGTGATGTACCTTATGGCGTATTGCTATCGGGTGGCTTAGATTCATCGGTTATTTCCGCTATTACCCAACGCTTTGCTGCAAAACGTATTGAAGATAACGATGAAAGTGATGCTTGGTGGCCTAAACTGCATTCCTTTTCGGTGGGTTTAGAAGGCTCCCCCGATTTAGCCGCAGCGCAAAAGGTAGCTGATATGATAGGGACTATTCACCACCCCATTATCTTTACTATTCAACAAGGTATTGATGCACTTAAAGAAGTGATTTACCACATTGAAACTTACGATGTAACCACCATTCGTGCATCAACCCCAATGTACTTAATGGCCCGTCAAATTAAAGCCATGGGTATAAAAATGGTGCTCTCAGGTGAAGGTGCAGATGAATTATTTGGCGGTTATTTATATTTTCATAAAGCGCCTAATGCACAAGAGTTTCATGAAGAGCTGAACCGTAAAGTTTCAAAACTGCATATGTTTGATTGTTTACGTGCTAATAAATCAATGGCAGCTTGGGGTGTTGAAGCACGCGTACCATTTTTAGATAAAGAGTTTGTTGATGTGGCAATGCGCATTAACCCTGAAGCTAAAATGTGTAAAGGCGGAAAAATTGAAAAACACATTTTACGTGCAGGCTTTGACGGCTACCTCCCAGATGAAGTGTTATGGCGTCAAAAAGAGCAATTCTCTGATGGCGTTGGCTACAGCTGGATAGATACCTTAAAAGAGTTTGTTAATGAGCAAGTAACGGATCAGGAATTGGCGAATGCCAAATTTAAATACCCAATTAATACCCCAGACTCTAAAGAAGCGTATTTTTACCGCAGTATTTTTGAGTCGCACTTCCCAGGCGATGCCTCGGCTAAGTGTGTACCACATGGTAAATCAGTTGCGTGTTCAACCCCAGAAGCACTTGCATGGGATGCATCATTTCAAAATAATGCCGATCCATCAGGGCGCGCCGCGGGCGTTCACAATGAAGCATATATAAAATAGTTCACACACTACCTACGCTGCAGGTTAAATACTGCAGCTTTACTTCGCTATTTTTTGTACATAATTTTCTTAAAAATTTTATAGTACTGAGAGAAGTAAATAAGAATACAAAAGCCATTCCATCTCTTTTTAGTTTCTGTTGTTTGTCCCTTCTCTAAAAGCGAAGCGTCTTTTTGCCATTTTTGTGAATTAAATTTCACAGGTAAGATAAGCCTTCAACCAAATTAGTTTTAATAGCAGAATAATTTAGTCGCTTTTTACAAAAACTATTTCAATCCAACTTTTCATTAGCCTCATTAAAAAATGTTTAACTGGCTCATAACCCTAAAAAATAAAAATATTATTAAAATGTAACTAAAAAATCATTTTAACAATTAATAGTAATTTAAAACCCTGGCTTGGGTTTTTACGTATACAATAGCGCTTTTAGTTATTTTCTTGCCTGATTAGGCCGAATATTCACTTACTTAGCTTTGCATTCATTGCTATTTACGACTATAAAATAAAGTGCTAGCGCGTTAGTTTTCATTTTCTCAGCGACCAGACATGTACAAAAAAAGACAAAGTCAGCTCAAAATTTTAGCAAAGTGTTAATTCTTTCGTATTTAATATTTAACTCCCCTAGCAGTAAAGGTATGATGGGCAATTGAATTAGTTAGTCTTCTAATTATTCGTGTTGTTAGCTTTGGCAAAAAATCTAATAACACGAATACAGTGAACTATAAAAAACTGGCATTAAGCCAGCCTGTTTCATTAACCAATGAGGTATTGCATGAGCGAGAATCATGACAAGTACAGTATTGACAATACGGACTACACCGTAGGTCAAGACAACGTGCAAAAATGGGGGTTTGATATACATAACCCTGTATTCGGAATAAGTGCAGGGTTAATAGCGCTGTTTTTAATTGCCGTATTAGTATCTGATGCCGAAGTTGCTAAAACGACGCTAGATGGTATTAAAACCGATATTATTAATAATTTTGACGGCCTGTTTATGTGGGCTGCTAACTTCTTTGTTATTTTTTGTTTAGTTTTAATTTTTTCGCCTTACGGCAATATCCGTTTAGGCGGCGACGATGCTAAACCATCTCACTCTCGTATTTCTTGGCTGGCAATGTTATTTGCAGCAGGTATGGGTATTGGCTTAATGTTTTGGGCGGTTGCTGAACCAGTTGCATACTACACTGGTTGGTATGAAACACCACTCAATGTAACAGCTAACACACCAGAAGCCGCAAAAATGGCAATGGGTGCTACTATGTTCCATTGGGGTCTTCATCCATGGGCCATTTATGCGGTTGTCGCGCTTTCGTTAGCGTTTTTTACTTACAATAAAGGCTTACCACTTTCTATTCGTTCGATTTTTTACCCAATTTTAGGTGATAAAGCGTGGGGATGGCCTGGTCATATAATTGATATTTTAGCTGTATTAGCAACCTTATTTGGTTTAGCTACGTCGCTTGGGTTAGGTGCACAACAAGCTTCTGCCGGTATTAACCACGTATTTGGTTTAGAAGGTGGCGTAGGTTCGCAAATTCTGGTTATTACAGGTGTTACTTTACTAGCCGTCGTCTCTGTTATTCGAGGCATTGATGGTGGCGTTAAATTACTTAGTAACGTCAATATGCTTATTGCTTTAGTGCTACTGGTATTTGTATGTTTAGTTGGTTTTGCTGTATCTATGGGTAATATACCAAACACGGTAATGGGCTATGTAGAAAACATTATTCCGTTAAGTAACCCACATGGTCGTGAAGATGAAACATGGATGCATGGATGGACAGTATTTTATTGGGCTTGGTGGATTTCGTGGTCACCGTTTGTAGGTATGTTTATTGCCCGTGTTTCACGTGGCCGTACAATTCGTGAGTTTTTAACCGCTGTACTACTTATTCCTACAGCAGTCACTATCCTGTGGATGTCTATTTATGGCGGCATCGCAATTGACCAAGTAGTTAATGGAATTGGTGCCCTAGGAACTGACGGTTTAACAAGTGTGCCTATGGCGATGTTCCAAATGCTTGATGAAATGCCAATGGCGAACGTTTTATCTTTCATTGCTATTGTTTTAGTACTGGTATTCTTTATTACCTCTTCTGATTCAGGGTCACTTGTAATCGATTCAATCACAGCAGGTGGTAAGATTGATGCGCCGGTACCACAGCGTATTTTTTGGGCGTCTGTTGAGGGTGCTATCGCTGCTGCATTACTTTGGATTGGTGGCACTCAGGCGATTGAAGCACTGCAAGCGGGGGCTATATCAACCGGTCTGCCATTTACCATTGTATTGTTATTGATGTGTGTAAGCTTAATTTTAGGTTTACGAACTGAGCCTCGCCCAGTTAAATAACACACATTTCATAATAAAAAGCCGCAAATTGCGGCTTTTTTTTGTGCTTTATTTTTAACAGTAATGCTTCAATAGCTAAAGCCAAATTTCACTCAGTGGCGTGTCTGATCTATAGTGGTAACTCAGCTGCGCTTGCAGCAGCTCGGCAGTGGCTAGTGCATCAGTAAGCGCGTTATGGTTTTGATACAATGGCAATGAATAACGCTCCCGTGTATCACTTAACCTAAGTGATCCTAGCTTTGAATTAAACAGCCTGCCTAATAGCCCCTGCCGTGCTTTAAGCGCCCGCCTTTCTATTTCCATCGTATCAACTAGTGCAAACTCAATGCCCTCTTTTATACGCATAAGTAGCGCGTTATAAAAAAAATGACGTTCTATTGCAGCATAATGTACCACCACCACTTTGCCTTTAAGGGCATCAAGCAGTGGCGCTAAAATTCGATTAAGATCAGGGGCTTCATCCACTTCTGAATGAGTAATTCCATGAATAACTATTGACTCTTCACTTAAATCTCGTCGAGGTTGCACAACCCAGTGGCGGCTCTCTTTACAATAAATACGATTTACATTAAAAGGCACCAGCCCCACACTAACAATATCATCGCTATTCGCATCAAGGCCGGTTGTTTCAAAGTCGAGCGCCACAAAAGGGACATCTTTAAGTGGAGCAGCCTGATTGGTAAACGCTTGTTGATAAAAGTCTTTAAGCAGCGGGTTTTGCGCAGTTTGCAATAACTGCTCGTAGCGCTGTGGCCACCTTAACGTTGATTTACTCATAATTTATTTCACACCCGAATGCGCAGAATAACTAAATTTTAAAAAGCTCTGGGCTTTCTCTAAAATAGCAAAAGCTTCTTTTAAATTACTTTGCTCAAAGGGTGAAAGTAAATGGGGGTCTAAATCGTTATCTGGGGCTTCACCCTGCTCTATTTGCCATGCCTGATGACGAATACGCACTGTTGCAATATACTCAAACGCATCACGCAAATCTTGTGCTTTACCTTTAGGCAGTAAATTTGCCTCTATAATATCTTCTAAGCGCTCAAAGGAGTTTTGTTTACGTGAGCCAACCGCTAACGCGTGCACGCGCACCACATCAGATAGCGGCGCCGTACCACGGCGTTTTAAGTTCATTGACCGCTTATGCTGGCCATTATGCTCAAGTACAAAGCCGTTAAAGAATCCTAATGGTGGCGTTCTGTTGCGAGCATTGGCAGCAAGGTTCGCTAAAAAGCGCTTATTTACTTTGCTTTCTTTGGCCACCAGCGTTTTAAGCTCATCGGCCCATTTTAGCTTGCCCCACACACCATCTAAGTCAAAAAATATCGAGCTATTAAGCAGTGCTTGCGGTTTCGGTTCGGCCATCCAGCTAGCAAATTTTTCTTTCCATTGTGTACGGGTCATACGCCATTTTTTAAACGACGCCATAATTTCACCGTCACAATAGGTATAGCCACATTTAGCTAAACCATCACACACAAAATCTGATAGGTTTTGAAAATACTCATCGTGCAGTGCTTCATCAAAACTATTATCCAAAATGAGAGCATTATCTTGATCGGTCACAATTAGCTGCTCGTCGCGGGCCATTGAGCCTAAGGCTATAAAACAATAAGGAATAGGCGGCTCGCCAAATTTTTCTTCGGCCAATGCTAATAAACGCTGTTTAAAGGTACGCCCTATGACCGCCATAGCGGTTCCGATCATATGCGAATTTGCATCTTCATTAACCATACGTACAAATACATTAGGTAATTGGCGTGCGTAATGAACTAAGTCATCAACTGATTGCTGCGCTAAAATACCGCGTACTAACAGTAAGCTACTTTGTGATTCATAACGTAAAATGTCAGACAGTGATATTACCCCAATTGGCCGTTTTTTATGTACCACAGGTAAATGATGTAAGTTATCTCTTAGCATGGCTAATACGGCTTCAAACACATAGGCGTTGCTATCAAGTAGTACTAAGCTTGATGTCATTACTTCTTTGGCGGGTGTATCATATGTTAACCCTTGGGCAACTACCTTAGTGCGAATGTCTCTGTCGGTTATAATTCCAACGACTTGACCGTCGTCTTCTTCTGGGTCGTCGCTTATTTGTTTTTCTATATCAGTAACTAACACTGAAGACACTGATTCTTGGGTCATTAAAAACGCGACGTCTTTAATGGGTGTTAACGTAGTTACCGTAACCACATCACGGTGCAATAATGACTTAACTTTCGCGGTGGTTAAATCATTGCTGTCGGCTTGCTCTACAATGGCTTGGTGCAAACGTACGTTACCATCAACTTCGAAAAAATCGGCAAAGGTTTCGTATTTATCACAGTATTCATTGAAGGTATTAACATTAATACAATAGGTTAAGGTGTCTTCAAGCGCACGAGCCGGAAAGCGTACTTTGCGGTTCATCAATAGGCCCATTTGGCCAAAAATGCCGCCTGTGGCTAAACGATTATAGAGCTCGCCATTACGACGTGAAATTTCAACCGAGCCACTACGAATAATATATAAGTCACTAATATCTTGGCCTAAATGTAAAATATCAGTTTGTGCACGAAAATAGGCAACTTCAATTTGCATTGCTAGTTCGTTTAGTGCCTCGCTCTCAAGCGTATCAAAGGGGGGGTGTTCAACTAAAAATTGGGCTATTTCAACTTGCTCGGCCTGCATGGGTGGTCCTTGTGGCTTTAATCTAGTTGAATTGTGGGCTTAATTGGCTATTTTTTCAAAGAAAAATAGCCAATTAGCGTAATTAGTTAGTCTAGCTGCTCCAGCTCTTGGGCTAATTGCTTTGATTCATCGCCACGAGGACTGGTAAAGCGGGCTAACCCTAAATAAATCACCGGTGTTAAGTAAAGCGTAAACAATACCGCTAACGCGAGTCCACCAAATACCACCCAGCCAATGGCGTTACGTGCTTCTGCTCCTGCACCTGTTGACATAATTAGGGGTAACGCACCGAGTAAGGTCGATATTAAGGTCATGGTGATTGGTCTTAAACGTACCAATGCAGCTTGTTCAACCGCTTTTCGAACACTCAGCCCCTGATCTCTTAATTGATCAGCAAACTCGACCAATAAAATTGCATTTTTAGCGATTAACCCAATTAACATCACTAGGCCTATTTGCGAGTAAATATTTAGTGAGGTGCCGGTTAAATATAGCGCTAGAATGGCCGATGTAATCCCAAATGGTACAGTGATCATTACTACAATTGCGCTGTTAACATTTTCAAATTGCGCCGCAAGTACTAAAAACACAATTAAAAATGCCAATACGTAGGTCATTAATACTTCGTTGGAGGTTTCTTCAAATGTCAGTGCTTCCCCTTTAAATGCAAGAGTAATACCTGCTGGTAATGATTGCT
Source organism: Pseudoalteromonas sp. S4741 (assembly GCF_005886135.1). Classification (NCBI taxonomy): domain Bacteria; kingdom Pseudomonadati; phylum Pseudomonadota; class Gammaproteobacteria; order Alteromonadales; family Pseudoalteromonadaceae; genus Pseudoalteromonas; species Pseudoalteromonas sp. S4741. Next base: position 9,609 of record NZ_PNCN01000089.1, read on the forward strand.
CAGACACTTGCTTTATTTGTTCCACTAAGGTGGCAATTGTTAAGCCCTCAGGCAGCTCCATACTGAGCTCTATGGCACGGCGCTGAGCATGACGCTCAAGCTCTGCGGCAACCCCTTCCTCTGAAATGTTAGCGACACTACTTAGCGGCACCAATTGATTATTACGGGCTCTAATAAACAAGTTTGCTAAATCACTTGGGTCGTTAATAGTTTGATTTTGTGCCTGTAGCATAATAGGAATAGATTGATCGCCTATGTTTAAATCAGCGATATCGTCACCATTAATAGCGGCTCTTAAAGTAATTGCGATATCACTTAAAGACACGCCAAGTTCTTCTGCGCGTCGTCTGTCGATATTCACACGCAATTGCGGCTGCGATGGCTGATACGATACTCTTACCGGCGCAACCTCTGGCACGGCTTTTTCAAGATCAGCTGAGAACTGCTGTGCAGCCTTAAATATTTCAAGGTAATCTTGTCCCAGTAAAGCGATTTCTATGCCGCCACCTTGGCCACGTAAATTTAAGCTATTTGCCCCACCTGGGTAAGCAGGTGCACCAGGGATGTTGCCTAAAGGCTGGCGAATTTTATTAATAATTTCTTGTTGGCTAAAGTTACGTTCATCCCAATGCTTTAATGGCACAGTAATAAACACAATATTGGGATCCCATTGCCCAACCACAGTGTAAATAGACTCAATTTCACCACTTTCAACGAAAGGCAGTAAGGTATCTTCCATTTTAATGGCTTGTCTATCCATAAAATTTAAGCCTACGCCATCAGGTCCGCGGGCAAATATTCTAATTTTACCGCGGTCTTCAGTAGGGAGCAGTTCGTTATCTAAACTCATATACAACGCACCCGAACCGCCTGCAACTAATAAACTAACAATAAAGGTAACCCAAGCATGCTCCAGTACTTTATGAATTGTTTTGGTATAAATATTGGCAAGCACGTTACCAAATTTAGCAAAGGGGTGAAAACCACCTTGTTTGAGTTTTAATTTTGAGGTGAGCGCCGGCACTAACGATAACGCAACAAAGCTAGATATAATTACCGCACCAGCTAGTACCCCACCAAACTCCCTAAATAAACGCCCTGCTGTAGAGGGTAAAAATGCGATGGGTACAAACACAGCCGCTAATACTGCAGTGGTGGCAATAACGGCAAAAAATACTTCGCGGGTACCAACAACCGCTGCGGCACGCCTTCCAAGCCCTAACCCTCGCTGGCGTTGAATATTTTCACTCACTACAATTGCATCATCAACAATTAATCCTGTCGCTAATACCAGTGCTAATAAGGTTAAAATATTAATTGAAAACCCAAGTGCCCATATCAGTGCTAATGAACCTATAAGCGCAACAGGAATGGCAAATGCTGGGACTAGTGTTGCACGCCATGAACCAATAAACACCCACAAGGTGATGATCACTAGCAGTACCGTCAGTACTAATGAGTTAATCACTTCATCTACTGAGCTTCTAATAAACTGCGCATCATCTGATGTTAGCGTAAACTCCATCTCTGGAAAGCGCTCACGCATTCCCTCTATAAGGTTGAGTACTTCATCAGAAATTTCGATGGTGTTGGACTGTGCTTGGCGAATAATTTCCATGCCGATAACAGGTTTACCATTGAGCCTTACCATAGAGCGCGGATCGGCAGGACCAAAGTACACGGCAGCAATATCGCTAATGCGAGTATCGCCCTGGATTATAATGTCGCCCACCTGTGCGGGGGTAACAGACGTTGCATCAGCGCGCACTATTATTTGCTGATCGTTTGATTTTAAACTCCCTGCAGGCACATCAAAGGGGGCTTGCCTGAGTACATCGGCGACATCTGGAATAGTTAAGTTAAAGCTGCTGAGCTTTAATGGATCAATGCGAACCCTAAGCACACGTTCTCTATCGCCGTTTAATCGTACGTCGGCAACGCCAGGGATAGTTAAAAACTGCGGCGCTAAATCAACATCAACCCGCTCTGTTAATGCCTCTAACGATAAACTTTCGCTTGATACTGTTAATGAAACTACTGCTTCAGCGTCGTTATCAGCCTTAATAATAGAAACGCGCTCTACCTCTTCAGGGAGCTCTCTTTGCACTCGAGCAACTGACTCACGCGTTTCATTAGCGGCATCATCCAGATTAACACCCGGTCTAAATTCAACCACAATGCGAGAATTACCTTCTTCACTTTGTGCACGAATCGATTTAACACCGCTCACGCGGGCCACGGCACCTTCAAGTTTACTGGTAACTTCGGTATCAACGGTTTCAGGTGAACCACCAGGGAACGAGGCTGATACGGTAATACGGGGTCTGTCTACATCTGGAAGCTCTCGAACTTCTACGCCTGCTATGGCGGCAATTCCGGCAATAATAATCAGTAAATTCAGTACCACAATAAGCACTGGGCGGCGAATAGCCATTGATGGCAAGTCTTGCATCATAGGTTGCTGTTTCATGGCTACTCCTGCGTATTAGCGATTGGCGCTGAGAAGCTTAGCTCTTGGTTAGCTCGTAAGCGTTGTACGCCCTCTACCACTAAGTTATCTTGTTCTTTTAAAGCCCCCGAAACTAATAAACGACCTGCAAGGCGCTGTTCAATTTTCACATCAATTCGAGTGGCTTTTTTACCAACACTTGTCCAAACGTAAGGGCCTGTTGCTCCCCACAGTAATGCCGCTTCAGGTACAGCAGCAAAACGTTGTCCTTCTACTTCAATATGAACACGAAAACTCATGCCGGGTAAAAACTTTTGCTGCGGGTTTTCAAGCTGCGCTTTTACACGTAAGGTGCGAGTTTGTGGGTCTATTCGTGAATCTAGATAAGCAATTTTTGCGTTTACAGCATTTTGTGACTGCCAAGGGAATACTTTTACATTGCCTTTATTGCGCAGCATATAAACGGCCGATTCTGGGGCGTTAAAGTTTATATATAAAGCACGCGTATCATCAATACTTGCAATCGCCGTTTGGGGAGTAATTCTGTCACCCACTTCAACGTCGGTAAGTCCCATAGTGCCGTTAAAAGGCGCACGAACTTGGCGGTCTTCAAATTCTGTTTCTGCTTGGGTAAGGGTCACTTTTGCTAATTCAACAACTGTTTTTGCATCATCCACATCACTCTGTGGCACAGCCCCTTTTGCTTGGCTTTGCTTTAAACGTGCGAGGGTTCTTTGGGTGTCAGCAAGTTTTATTTTTGCCTCTTCAAGTGCCGCTTTTTGTCTGCGTGAATCAAGTTCGAGTAACACATCACCGGCCTTTACGCTATCACCCGGTTTAAAATGCACCGCCGTTACTTTATCGCCCACAGCCGGATATAAAATAACCGAATGAATTGCTTCGGCGTTACCGACAGCCTGAACTTGCTCTTTAGCACGTTCCATCGCTACCTGCTCCACCACGACATTGGCACTCTTTACAGATAAACTTAACGACATTAAAGAAAAAAACACGCTGGTAAAAAGAATTCGCGATTTCAAAGGAGCACCCTAATTAATTATTATTTGCATTATGTTACGCAGTTTAACAGCTCTATGATCAATAAATAGCTAAGTACGATAAATTAGCAAAACAATAAGCTGAAATTAAGCATGCTTGCCACTCTACATATTTTTACAGCTGCATACAAAATCCACACATATTTAAATTACATTTATGACTATGATTTAGCTCATCAATATTTTTAATAAAGGCACATTTATGAAAAAGAGTTTAATTATGGTGATCTTGCTATCAGGCTGTGCATCACAAGGGGTTGATCGGGCCGATCAAAATCAAGTCGTTAAACGTTATTATGCGTCTGTTGAATCAATACAAAAAGTAACACTCTCCTCAGAAGTGGGGACTGGAATAGCTGCTGGTGCGGGGTTTGGCTTTGTAGATAGCTTAGATGGCAACAAAGAAGAAATGATTGGCGGCGCGATTGTTGGTGGACTAGTCGGTGGATTATTTACTGCTTTATTTGAAGGGGGTAATAGCGCGTATCAGTATAATTTATATGCTGCTAATGAAGGTGAATTTACCGTTATTCAAAAGAAAAAGCTCGATAAAAACACAAAATGTGTGCTCGTCAATGCTGCCAATAAGGTCACGCTCTCTACTACAGATACAAGCAATTGTGAAAAGAGTTTAAAATAATAAAACCTCAGTTAAAACTGAGGTTTTATTATTAATACCGTACAAACAAAAAGTACCGCTTATTTATTTCGCTGTGCTTCTTTTTGCGCCTTTTTAGCTTCTTTACGTTGTTGTAAAACAGCTTGTGCTTCGTTACCAATGTGGCCTTCACCGCGCGCTTGAGCAAGCTCTATTTGCTTTTGGCGCTCTGCAAAGCGAGCGCGTTGTTCATCGGTTACATTGTCAATACAGTGGTGACACGACACCCCTTCCATGTATTCTGGCTTTAGCTTTTCTTCTTCTGTGATAGGCATGCGACATGCGTGACACTGATCGTATGAGCCTTTTTGTAAGTCATGATTTACCGCTACACGGTTATCAAATACAAAACACTCGCCTTCCCACATGGTTTCTTCTTTTGGCACTTCTTCTAGGTATTTTAATATGCCGCCTTCAAGGTGGTACACCTCATCAAAACCTTGCTCTTTCATATAGGCTGTTGATTTTTCACAGCGAATACCACCAGTACAAAACATGGCTACTTTTTTATGTTTTGATGGGTCTAGGTTTTCTTCGGCCCACTGAGGGAATTCACGGAATGTTTTAGTGTTTGGGTCTACTGCGTTTTGAAACGTACCAATTTCAATTTCGTAATCATTACGGGTATCAACAAGGATCACCTCTGGATCAGAAATAAGAGCATTCCATTCATGTGGTTTAACATAACTGCCCACTACTTTTAATGGGTCTACGCCTTCAACACCCATAGTCACAATTTCTTTTTTCAGCTTAACTTTTGTACGGTAAAACGGGCATTCGTCATCGTATGATTCTTTCGTTACGATGTCATTTAGATTCTCTTGTGTATCTAACCATGCTAGTAAGTTATCTATTCCTTGGCGTTTAGCTGATACAGTACCGTTAATACCTTCAGCAGCAAGTAATAAAGTACCACGTACTTCGTTGGCTTCCATTACTTCTAAGAGTGGTTTACGTAGTGCTTCAAAGTTTGGTAAAGCTACAAATTTATACATAGCACATACTACAAAGTGCTCGTTTGTTACATCATTTTTATGAACAGCAGTCATTTTGCTTCCTATTTTGCTTTGATAGCCTTAAGTGGCGTTTACCGAATCGTAAATCCGGCGCATATGGGGCGCGTATTTTACGCTTTTTTTATTTAAATGCAAAAAAATGGATGATAATGCGCTTTTTACTGTTAGCGCAGTAGCTCAGTGGGCTATAATGCGCGGATAAATTTATACAGACTTGCTCATATTGGAGAAACATACATTGCACTTTACTGATCTTGGGATTGATACTCGCCTAGAAACACAATTAGCGCACCAAGGGATCACCCAGCCTACCGATATTCAAGCTCATGCTGTGCCAACGGCACTGGCGGGACATGACATTTTCGCTCAGTCAAAAACTGGGTCAGGCAAAACTTTAGCGTTTTTATTACCGGCTGTGCAGCGTGTAATGAAACAAAAAGCACTCAGTAAACGTGATCCTCGTGTACTTATTGTTGCTCCAACTCGTGAGCTTGCGACCCAAGTTTTTACTCAACTTCGATTACTTATTGCCGGTACCAACATAAAGGCCGTTAAAATCCTCGGTGGCGAAAATTTTAACGACCAAATTAAAGCACTGCGTAACGACCCTCATTTTGTTGTCGCCACACCTGGGCGTTTAGCCGATCATTTAAAGCAACGTTCATTACAATTAAGTGGCCTAGAATTACTTATATTCGATGAAGCTGACCGTATTTTAGATTTAGGTTTTACCGATCAACTTAAACTAATTAATGAACTGGCCGATCATCGTCTTCGTCAAACTTTATTGTTTTCGGCGACATTAGATCATGCTCAAGTTGATGCGTTATCGCGTAATTTATTAAAAAAACCAAAACAAATTATGCTCAGTGCAGCCAATGAACAACACAGTGATATTAAACAAACATTGTACTTAGCTGACCACCTTGATCATAAAGAAGCACTGCTTGAGCACTTTTTAAACCAAGATAACGTTGGCCAGTGCATTATATTTACTGCCACACGAGCTGATACCAGCCGTTTAAGTGAATCATTAAATAGTAAAGGCTTTAAATCTGTCGCATTAGCTGGGGATTTAACTCAAGGTAAGCGCCTTGATATTATGGATGCGTTTAGCCGTGAAAACTTTAAAATATTAATTACTACAGATGTTGCTTCGCGCGGTTTAGATTTACTCAGTGTTACCCATGTTATTAACTTTGATTTACCGAAACACGCAGAAGAATACGTTCATCGTATTGGTCGTACTGGTCGTGCTGGTTTTAAAGGTAACGCATTATCACTTGTGGGCCCTAAAGATTGGGCAAGTTACTTGGCAATAAAATCATTTTTAAATGATGAGTTGTCGTTTGCTGCTGTTGAGGGTTTAAAAGCGAAATTTAAAGGCATTAAAGAGAAAAAAGTAGCGCCAATTAAACCGACTAAAAAAGCAGTGACTACTGATAAGCCACAGCCAAAACGAAAAGCAAAACCGAAAAAGCCAACGACCCCAATTAAAGCACCTCTTAATATTGATGGTGATACCCCGATGCGTCGTAAAAAAAAGCCTGAGCAGGAATAATTATGAGTTACCTAGGAACCACCCAAACCCTTTTTGTTAAAGAAGTCAGCAACGAAGGTGCCTATTTAGATGGGCATGACTTAGGTGAAGTTTTTTTACCTAAACATGAAATAAAACATGAGCTTGAAGCTGGCGATAGCATCAGCGTATTCACATTTTTAGATAATGCAAACCTGCCGACAGCCACAACTAAAAAGCCGCATGCTCAAGTCGGTGAATATGCCCTACTGCGTGTAAAAGAAATAAACAGCATAGGCGCGTTTTTAGATTGGGGCTTAGAAAAAGACGTACTCGCACCGTTTAATGAACAAAAACCACGTATGCAAGAAGGCTACTCATATTTAGTACGTTTATATCTTGATAACGCCAGTCAGCGTATTTGTGCCTCAACTAACTTTAATCGTTTTTTATCAAAAGATGAGCCTCAGTATAGTCATTTACAAGAAGTTGACTTAATTGTTGCAGGCAAAACTGATATTGGTTACAAGGTGCTTATTGAAGAATCTCATTTTGGCGTCGTGTTTTACAACATGGTGTTTAAGAACCTGTTTGTTGGTCAAAAGCTAAAAGGATTTATTCAAAAGGTACGTGAAGACGGAAAAATTGACGTCATACTTGAAAAACCTGGCATGGGTAAAGTAAACGAGCTTGGTGAAAAAATAATGGAAAAACTAAAAGATGAAGGTGGCATATTAGCCATAGGCGATAAGTCTGAACCTGAATTAATTAAAAAAGTATTTTCGACCAGCAAAGCAAACTACAAAAAAGCCATTGGCGGTTTATTTAAACAAGGCTTAATTGATATTGAAGCTAAGTCTATTCGTTTAAAATAATTAAATAAAAAGCCACTTAAATTTTAAACCTAAGTGGCTTTTTAGTATCTGAAATTTATAACCTAATGTTTTTATAAGGTAAGGTACAGCGAGAATATTCATTTGAATATTCAATTAATTCTTTTTTAGAATCTAAATTTAATGGCGCTAGCCTAAAAACTTTTTCTGTACACTCATTTTGCATTTCATCATGTGTCGCAACACAGTCTCTGCTGCTAACATCTATTTCTGCTAACACACCTTCATTGGTGTAACACAGATGCTGGGCATAATTTTGAGCAATTTTTTTAAACTTGAATAAATCAACGGGGTAACCAGATACCAAGTCATTAACGTTTGAAACATCATCATACACTTTAGTTGAAAAAACATATTTATTAACAGCAAGGCCACTAATGATAATTACAACTAAAAATATTATTATACGCAAAGCAAATCCCTCACTGCACACCCGTAATTTAAATGTAGCACAAAGAAAAACAGTTGTAAGGAGCTGCTCTTAATTATGCTAACTTTAAATTTAAGCTATTGATTCATTTACATCATTTAGTACTTTTACAGGGTTTTGTGCCTGGGTGATCGGACGCCCAATCACTAAATAGTCACTACCCGCTTCAATCGCTTCTTTAGGTGTCATAATACGTTTTTGATCGCCCGCATCACTGCCCGCTGGGCGAATACCTGGCGTAACTAATTTAAACTCTTTCCCTAAAGCAGCCTTTAAACTTTGCGCTTCTTGCGCGGAACAAACAACACCATCAAGCCCTGCTTGCTTTGTTAATTTAGCTAAATGCATAACTTGCTCTTGGGGAGATTTAGTTATACCTAAACGCTCAAGTTCAGCTTCGTCCATGCTGGTTAATACAGTTACTGCAATAAGTAATGGCGCTTTGTCGCCAAACTGCTCAAGTGCTTGTTTAGCTTTATGCATCATTTCATAACCGCCCGATGCATGTACATTGACCATCCATACACCCATTTTAGCCGCAGCAGTCACCGCTTTAGCAACGGTATTTGGAATATCGTGAAACTTTAAATCTAAAAATACATCAAAACCTAAATCGACCAATTCTTTAACAAATGCAGGACCAAAATAAGTAAACATTTCTTTGCCCACTTTTAATCGACAGGTATCTGGTGATAACTGTTTTACAAATGCTAAAGCAGTTTGCTGATCATCATAATCAAGCGCGATAAGAATTTTTTTTGATTTTTCGAAAGACATAACTATCCTACTAGTGAGCGAAAAGTATAAAGATTAAAATCCGTCTAAGCCTCTGCTAGGCACAATGGTTTCCCAGTGTTTACATGAAGGGCAATTCCAATAAATGGTGTAGCTAGTAAAGCCACAATGCTGACATTGAAAGTCGGGCTTAGTAGCGATATATGAGGTAACAAGTTTATCTATTTGATTAAGCACATCTTTTGTATTTTTATTTTCGGCGCTCATTAACTGCAATAAAAAACTAAAACCACGAATTGTGGGCTGACGTTTTAAACTATCAGTTAAAAACTCAAAGGCTTGTTCTGTATGGCCTTGCTCAAGCAACGCTTGGCAGTGCTGTATTTTTATCATTACTCCACCTTTTTCTAATAACTCCGCAACGAGTTCATGAAACTGATGGGTTAATTTTAGTTGCTTATAACTATGCGCTAACTTTTCAATAAACAATGGCGCAAAAAAAGTAAATTGGCAGATGAGTTCTCGCCAATAGTAAATTGCTTTTACGTAATCTTCTTTGGTGTAAGCTGACAGTCCAAGCTCATATAAAGGCCTAATTGTTTTAAAGTTTAAGCTGATGGCTTTACGCATAAGTTGTGGGTTATTACTGGCAATGGCATGCTCACAGTAAAAATTAGCGATGGCTTTAAAGTGTTGTTCTTTTGAAAAAAGCTCAGTATGCGCTTCAAACATATTAATGCCTTTTTCCCATTCACGGGTTTGTGAATATAAAGAAATAATAGGATCGAGTGCATCTGCATGGCTATTTTTTACCAGCCATATTAAATGTTCTTCTGCGCTGTCTAATAAGCCAGCCATAATATAATCTTCGGCTAGCTCTAAACGGCTATTAGCGGCTTGTTTTTCGTTAAGGCTTGGGTGTTTTAGCAGCAGTTCGTGAATTTTTATTGCGCGGTCAAGCTCGCCACGACGGCGAAACATGGTTGCTAAAGTAGAATAATGTTCAACAGAGTCAGCAGCTACTTCGAGCAAATTAATTAAGTGCTCAAGCCCCTGATCTTCTTCTCTATCCAGTAAAAACTTTAAGCCTTTACTGTACTCAGAAGTAATTTGACGATTAAACTGATGAGCCTGATTTTTTGCACTGTTTTTCCCCATGATCCAACCATATCCGGCAGCAACGGGAAGCAGTAAAAACAACAGCTCAATCATAATTAGGTGTCTTTGTTGGCAATACGCTTATTATTATCTTTTTCAGGCGTTAATTGCTTTTTTAAACGGTAATTTTGCCACTTTAATTGCGTGAACAATTTAAAACTCACAAAACAACCCACTACAACACCTAGCAAAAAGCAGATACTTAGTATAACGGCTAAAGGTAATGTATTACTGGCTATTATGTAGTTAATTTGTGTTAATTGTGGATTTTGCGAACCCAATACAAACGCACCAATTAAAAAAAGTGCCGCCAGAATAATTTTTAATACCTTGAACAAGTAACTACTCCAATAATTTTACTAAGCAATGCTCTCGTTTACACGGTCACGTAGTTCTTTGCCTGGCTTAAAATGAGGTACATGCTTACCATCTAACTCTACAGTTTCTCCTGTTTTAGGGTTACGGCCTGTACGAGGCGCACGGTAATGCAAAGAGAAACTTCCAAAACCTCGGATCTCAATACGATCTGAAGAAGATAATGAGCCGGCCATTTGTTCAAGAATTTCTTTAACAGCGTTCTCAACATCTTTCACAGGAATATGTGAATGTTGTTCAGCAAGTGTTTCTATCAGTTCTGACTTAGTCATAGCGTTTCCTTAAAAAGAAATAGTGGAAGGGCATAAACTGCCCTTCCAATTAAAAGACTATAATTAATTAGTCTTTTTGTGCATTTGCGAAAGCAGCTGCCATTGCGTTTTCAAACACTGGCTCTTCTTTCTTAAGCTTCTCTAGTACTTCTTTCTCTTCTGCTTCGAAAAGAGCTTTAACAGATAAGCTTAAAGTGCGGTTCTTACGATCAACACCAACGTATTTAACTTCAATCTCGTCGCCTACAGAAACAACAGTAGTTGCATCTTCAACGCGCTCTTGAGCGATATCAGCTACACGGATGTAACCTTCAACGCCTTCGATAAGTTCAACAGTTGCGCCTTTCGCATCAACTTCAGTCACTTTACCTTTAACAATAGCACCTTTTTTGTTTGCATCAAGGTAGTTATTGAATGGGTCAGCTTCGATTTGCTTAACACCTAGAGAGATACGTTCACGCTCTGGGTCAACTTGCAATACGATAGCAGTGATTTCGTCGCCTTTCTTGAATTCACGTACAGCTTCTTCGCCAGGTGTATTCCAAGAAATGTCTGAAAGGTGTACAAGACCATCAATACCACCGTCAAGACCGATAAAGATACCGAAGTCAGTGATTGATTTGATCTTACCAGTAACTTGGTCGCCTTTGTTTTGTAGACGAGCAAATTCCTGCCAAGGATTAGCAATACATTGCTTAAGACCAAGAGAAATACGACGACGCTCTTCATCGATTTCAAGAACCATAACCTCAACAGTGTCACCTAGTGAAACAACTTTTGAAGGGTGGATGTTCTTGTTAGTCCAATCCATTTCAGAAACGTGTACTAGACCTTCAACGCCTTCTTCGATTTCTACGAAGCAACCGTAATCAGTAAGGTTAGTTACACGACCAGAAAGCTTAGAACCTTCTGGGTAACGACCAGCGATAGCTGCCCATGGATCTTCGCCAAGCTGTTTAAGGCCTAGAGATACACGAGTTTTATCTTTGTCGAATTTAAGAACTTTAACTGCGATTTCGTCGCCAACATTAACGATTTCTGAAGGGTGCTTAACACGCTTCCACGCCATGTCAGTGATGTGTAGTAGACCATCAACACCACCAAGGTCAACGAATGCACCGTAGTCAGTAAGGTTCTTAACGATACCTTTAACTTCTTGACCTTCAACAAGGTTAGCAAGAAGCTCTTCACGCTCTTGTGAGTTTTCAGATTCGATAACTGCACGACGTGAAACAACAACGTTGTTACGTTTTTGATCAAGCTTGATTACTTTAAATTCAAGCTCTTTGCCTTCAAGGTGAGTTGTGTCACGTACTGGACGAACATCAACAAGTGAACCAGGTAGGAAAGCACGGATTGAATCAACTTCAACTGTGAAACCGCCTTTAACTTTACCGTTGATAACACCAGTAACAGTTTCTTGCTCTTCACATGCTTTCTCAAGACGGATCCACGCTTCGTGACGCTTCGCTTTCTCGCGAGAAAGGATAGTTTCACCGAAACCGTCTTCGATTGCATCTAGTGCAACATCTACTTCGTCGCCTACAGCAACTTCTAGTTCACCAGCAGCATTTTTGAACTGCTCTGCAGGGATAGCACTTTCTGATTTAAGACCAGCATCTACAAGTACAATGTTATTCTCGATAGAAATAACTGTACCTTTAACGATAGAGCCTTGCTCTGCTTCAAAACCCTTTAAGCTTTCTTCAAATAACTGCGCAAAATTTTCTGACATACGAATATACGTCTCATATATTAATACCAATAAGCAACCATGCTGCATGGGGTTGTTAAAATAGCACTGGCATCCTGCTGGTGCATAAAATGTATTTAGCTTCGTTTAGGAAGCTTACCTTCTGAGATGCTCGCATCTAATAAAGTTATAACTTTATCAAACACTTGCTGAGCGTTAAGCTCGCTAGTATCAAGCTCAATCGCATCCTCTGCAGGTACAAGCGGCGCAACGGCACGATTCATATCGCGATCATCACGTGCTTGAATGTCCTGTAATAGACCACTTAGTGTAACATCAAGCCCGCGCTCATTCAACTCAACAAAACGTCTGCGAGCACGTTCTTCTGCACTTGCGGTTAGAAATATCTTTAATGGCGCATCTGGAAATACCACAGTGCCCATATCGCGGCCATCGGCAATTAAACCGTTTTCTGTTCTAAACGCACGCTGGCGGCGAAGCAACGCTTCTCGAACACGCGGTAATGCGGCTACTTTAGACGCTGCAGCACCTACTTCTTCATTTCGAATAGTGGTTGTGACATCTTCGCCTTCTAAAATAATCTTTCCTGCATTAGTGTCATTGTCTATCAAAAACTGCACATCAAGATTTGCAGCTAGTGGGACAAGTGCTTCCTCGTTATCTAAAGCAATTTGGTGATGAAGTGCTGCAAGTGATAGTACGCGATAAATTGCTCCGCTATCTAACACATCCCAGCCTAATTTTTCAGCCAATAGGCGACAAACAGTTCCTTTACCAGAACCACTTGGGCCATCTACGGTGATTACGGGCATTAATAACGCCGGCATTTAAAACCTCCTTCAATGCACACCAAAATAAACCGCCACATTATACGCCAATTAATAAAGATTATCCGCTTTTAGTATGTAACTTTTTATAAATACTTATAAATAGCTTATTTACTGACAGATGCTAACACTTTGAAAAATTTTGGGAATGTCTTATAAGTACAAGCCGGATCGTTAATCGTTATGGGCTTGCCCCCTACCGCTACCATTGCAAAGCACATGGCTATACGGTGATCGTCGTAGGTATCTACAGCCACATTATTAAAATGTTTTGGCGGTGTGATCTCAATAAAGTCGTGCCCTTCAACCACGTTAGCCCCTACTTTTTTAAGCTCGGTGGCCATCGCATGTAAACGGTCAGTTTCTTTTACCCGCCAGTTATAAATATTACGAATAGCGGTTGGCCCTTTTGCAAACAAGGCAACAGTCGCCAGGGTCATTGCAGCATCAGGTATAGCATTAGCATCAATATCAATACCGTTAAGCTCACCTTTACGAACAACTAAACGCTCGTCATACCAATCAATTTTGGCACCGACCTGCTCCATCACTTTAGCAAAGCCAATATCACCTTGAACTGATTTAGCGCCGACGCCTTTAATTTCTATTTCGCCACCGGCAATTGCTGCAGCAGCAATAAAATAAGAAGCCGATGAAGCATCACCTTCAACCATTATGCGCTCAACAGCTTGGTATTGCTGAGCACCTTTAACGAAGAACGTGGTGTAATTATCATGCTCAACAGCCACACCAAAGCGCGCCATCACATCCAGAGTAATATCAATATAAGGCTTAGAGACTAAGGTGCCTTTAATTTTAATGTGTGTATCGCCTTTAAATAACGGCGCAGCCATGAGCAGCGCCGTTAAAAATTGACTTGAAATACTGCCGCCAATTTCGACCTCACCGCCGGCTATTTGCCCACCGATAATTTTAAGTGGTGGGTAATCTTTATTTTTTAAATAACTAACATCCCCCCCGAGCGCTTGTAAAGCATCAACTAAATGCCCTATAGGGCGCTCTTCCATGCGCGGCTCGCCTATTAATTCATATTCACCAGATACTGCAGCAAGTACCGCAGTTAGAGGACGATACGCAGTGCCTGCATTTCCTAAAAATAATGGCTCATTGGGCGTTTTAAATACACCGCCGACCCCTTCCACAGTTGCCACAGTACGATCATCATTAAGGGCTACATTAACACCTAATAATTTTAATGCACCTAGCATATGGCGAATATCATCGCTATCAAGCAGGTTCTCTACAACGGTAGTCCCTTGAGCCAGCGCAGCTAATAATAAAATACGATTTGATAGGCTTTTAGACCCAGGTAGAGTAACACTGCCATTAACACGAGAAATTGGCTCTAAGCGTAGTTGTTCCATTAGCTGTGCTCCTTAGCAAAGGCCGCCATAAAATCTACCAATGCTTGTACACCTTCAAGTGGCATAGCATTATAAATGCTAGCACGCATACCACCCACTATTCTGTGCCCCTCTAGGGCAAGTAAACCGGCTTCTTTAGATTGCGTTACAAACTTTTCGTTTAAGCTTTCATCATTTAACCAAAATGGTACATTCATACGAGAGCGACAATGCGGCGCTACTTTATTGGTATAAAAAGGCGATTCATCAATAAAGTCATAAAGCAGCTTAGCTTTAGCAATATTTTGTGCTTCCATTGCTTTGACGCCACCATTTTGCTCTAGCCATTCAAATACTTCGGCTGCTAGGTACCACGCAAAAGTAGGCGGTGTATTAAACATGCTGCCTTGTTTTGCCTCAAGGGCGTAATCTAAAATACCCGGCTTAGCGAGCCCTTCACGCTCAAGTAGCGTTTTGCGAACAATCACAATAGCAATGCCCGACGGACCGATATTTTTTTGTGCACCCGCGTAGATTAAATCAAATTTATTAACGTCGATTTCGCGCGATAAAATAGTCGATGACATATCGGCCACAATCGGCGCCGTTGGATGACTGGGTACATCAAATATTTCAAGGCCGTCTACGGTTTCATTCGGGCAATAGTGAATGTAAGACGCATCTGCAGGTAAAACCCAATCGGCTACCTGCTTAATAGAAAACAGGCCGTTATCATCATTGCGCACATCAACAGCGTGTGTATTTGTAAACTTATCGGCTTCGCTGGTTGCACTTTTTGACCACACGCCGTTCTCACAATACACCGCTTTTTTTCCATCAACATGGAGGTTTAAAGGCACGGCACTAAATTGTCCTCGACCGCCGCCGTGCATAAACAGCACTTCAAACTCATCACTAATATTCATTAAACGACGCAGACTAGCTTCACACTTAGCCGTTAATGCTAAAAATTCTTTACTGCGATGGCTCATTTCCATCACTGAAACGCCAAGCCCTTGCCAGTCTAAAAACTCTTTTTGTGCTTTTTGCATTACAGCCGGTGGTAACATTGCAGGGCCTGCACAAAAATTATATATACTCATTACCTTTTCCTCATTCCAGTAATTTACTGTTTAACTTGAATTAAACTAATTCAAGTGTCTTTAGTTTTTTTCAACCATATAAAAAAAGCGGCCAAGGCCGCTTTTTTCAATCTAATTATTCTGAAGGAGGATTGTCATCCGCCACTTCATCAATAACTGTATCTACTGTTTCAACGTCTTCGATATCAACTAAGTCACTTTCAGTCACTTCAATCTCTTCGATACGTTGTAAACCAACTACTTGCTCTTCGTCAATAGTTCTGATCAAAATAACACCTTGGGTGTTACGTCCAACCGTAGAAACTTCATTAACGCGAGTACGTACTAAGGTACCACGATTCGAAATAATCATTATTTCGTCGTTGTCATCAACCTGTACAGCACCAACAACAGCACCGTTACGCTCACTCACTTTGATTGATACAACACCTTGTGTTGCACGACTCTTCGATGGGTAATCTTCAAGTTGAGTACGCTTGCCGTAACCATTTTCTGTCACTGTTAATATTGCGCCATCATTCTTTGGTACAATAAGTGATACAACACGCTGATCGTCTGGCATCTTAATACCACGAACACCCGTTGCAGTTCGGCCCATAGGACGTACACCTTTGAAACGGATTTCAGGTTTGCCTTCTTCGTCTAGTACTGGGTTACCATTTTCATCAACGACAGCCGTTTCTTCAGCCTCTTTAAAGCGAACAACTTTACCCGCATCAGTGAACAACATAATTTCGTTGCTGCCATCGGTAATATCAACACCGATTAAGCTATCACCTTCGTTTAAGTTAACCGCAATGATTCCGCTTGCACGTTGACGACTGTATGCCGTTAATGGCGTCTTCTTAACCGTACCGAACGCCGTCGCCATAAAGATGTATTTATCATCTTCATAATCGCGTACTGGCAGGATTGCAGTAATACGTTCATCTGCTTCAAGTGGTAATAAGTTAACAATTGGCTTACCGCGCGCTGCACGACTGGCAAGTGGCAACTGGTATACTTTAAGCCAATATAAACGACCCGCTGTAGAGAAACAAAGAATAGTATCGTGCGTATTGGCAACCAATAAACGTTCAATGAAATCTTCATCTTTCATCTTAGTTGCTGACTTGCCTTTACCACCACGACGCTGGGCTTCGTAATCACTTAACGCTTGGTACTTAACGTACCCTTCGTGTGAAAGCGTAACAACTACGTTTTCTTCGTTGATTAAATCTTCAAGGCTTATATCGTGTGCAGCGGCATTAATTTCAGTGCGGCGATCATCACCATATTGCTCTTTAATTTCAACTAACTCGTCACGAATAACTTCCATTAAACGTTCCGGACTTGCCAAAATTAATAATAGTTCGGCAATTAGGTCGAGTAACGATTGATATTCGGTAAGAATTTTTTCGTGCTCAAGACCAGTAAGTTTGTGTAAACGTAAGTCTAATATTGCTTGGGCTTGCTGCTCAGAAATATAATACTGACCATCACGAATACCCAGTTCGCTTGCTAACCAATCTGGGCGGGCAACATTGTCTTCACCTGCTTTATCAAGCATGGCTTTAACATTACCTAATTCCCAAGGACGCGCTGTTAGTGCAACTTTTGCTTCAGCGGGCGTAGGCGACTTACGAATAAGTTCGATAATTGGGTCAATGTTTGCCAGTGCAATCGCTAAACCTTCTAGCGTATGTGCACGGTCGCGAGCTTTGCGTAAATCAAATACCGTACGACGGGTAACAACTTCACGGCGGTGAATAATAAACTCTTCAAGCATTTCTTTTAAGTTGAAACACTTGGGCTGGTTATTAATTAACGCAACCATATTCATACCAAACACAGTTTGTAACTGAGTTTGCGAATAAAGGTTGTTTAGAATAACTTCACCTACGTCACCACGTTTGATCTCAATAACGATACGCATACCGTCTTTATCTGATTCATCACGTAATGCGCTGATCCCTTCAATTTTTTTATCTTTAACTAGCTCTGCGATTTTTTCAATCAAACGAGCTTTGTTAACTTGGTAAGGGATTTCATGAACAATAATTGTTTCACGGCCGGTTTTCTCATCGGTTTCAATCTCAGCACGCGCACGCATGTACACTTTACCGCGACCGGTTTGATAAGCTTGTTCAATGCCTTTTTTACCGTTGATAATTGCCGCAGTTGGGAAATCAGGCCCAGGAATATAA
Organism: Pseudoalteromonas sp. S4741; assembly: GCF_005886135.1. Lineage (NCBI taxonomy): Bacteria > Pseudomonadati > Pseudomonadota > Gammaproteobacteria > Alteromonadales > Pseudoalteromonadaceae > Pseudoalteromonas > Pseudoalteromonas sp. S4741. Next base: position 27,366 of record NZ_PNCN01000089.1, read on the forward strand.
TCCATTAACTCGGTAATGGTTAACTCAGGGTTTTGAATAAGCGCTAAACAGCCATTCACTACTTCTGTTAAGTTATGTGGCGGAATATTTGTCGCCATACCAACAGCAATACCTGACGAACCATTAACTAACAGGTTAGGTATTTTAGTCGGTAATACATCAGGAATTTGCTCTGTGCCATCGTAGTTAGGCACAAAATCAACCGTTTCTTTTTCAAGATCGGCTAATAATTCGTGCGACATTTTTGCCATACGTACTTCTGTATAACGCATTGCCGCTGCTGAATCACCATCAACCGAACCAAAGTTACCCTGACCATCAACTAACATATAACGAAGAGAGAATGGCTGAGCCATACGTACGATGGTGTCATAAACTGCACTGTCGCCGTGTGGGTGGTATTTACCGATTACGTCACCGACCACACGGGCCGATTTTTTGTAAGGCTTGTTCCAGTCATTACTAAGCTCGTTCATTGCAAACAAGACGCGGCGGTGAACAGGTTTTAAACCGTCACGTACGTCTGGTAATGCACGTCCTACAATTACACTCATGGCGTAATCTAAGTAGGAGTTTTTTAACTCGTCTTCAATATTGACTGGCAGAATTTCATTGGCGAGATCAGTCATTTGATATCACATTCCTTCAGTATCAGCTCTTAACAACCCAGTATTAGGTATTAAGAGTGTTTGTTATTATTTCTAAGCAGCCATGCTATCACAATTAATTTTAATTTACAGGCGCAAAACTTTGCGATTTATCAATTTAGGCCTATATAATGGCCTCAGATTGACGAGGAAGTATTTTATGACCGAACATCAAAATGTAGATAACGCAGAAATAGCAAAGTTTGAAGCCATCGCAGAGCGTTGGTGGGATTTAGAAGGCGAATTTAAACCCTTACACGAAATTAATCCATTGCGATTAGATTTTATCGCAGACAAAACCAAAGGATTATTTGATAAAGAAACCCTCGATGTTGGGTGTGGTGGCGGTATTTTAAGTCACAGCATGGCACGAATGGGCGCAAACGTAACAGGTATCGATATGGGGCAGGAGCCTTTAACTGTCGCCAAGTTACACAGCTTAGAAACAAGTGTCCCCGTTGAATATATAAAAGTACCTGCAGAACAATTTGCTGATGAGCACCCTGAGCGCTTTGATGTGATCACTTGCATGGAAATGTTAGAGCACGTCCCCGACCCCGCTTCTATTATTCATGCGGTCGCTAAATTAGCAAAACCTGGGGCCGATGTTTTTTTCTCTACTCTTAATAAAACCCCAAAAGCTTACTTATACGCTATTGTCGGTGCTGAAAAACTGTTAAAAATGGTCCCTGAAGGTACCCATGACCATAAAAAGTTTATTAAACCTGCACAATTAATTGCATGGGCAGAGCAAGCTGGCTTAAAAGTACGTGCCAGTGCTGGTTTAAGTTATAACCCGCTTTCTAAGCAATACACAATGAATGATGATGTAAGCGTAAATTATATGCTGCATTTTGAGAAGTTAGTGTAATGGCAAGCTCGCAAACACCTGCTAGCCCAATTGAATATCAAGCACTGCTGTTTGACTTAGATGGCACTTTACTTGATACCGCTGATGATTTAGGCGCTGCACTTAATAGTGTGCTGCATAATCATAAACAACACCAAGTAGGCAGTGATATATATCGCCCCGCAGCTTCAAATGGCGCAGCAGCCTTACTTGCTGCTGGTTTTAAAGAAGGCTGGGCGCAACAACCGCAAGAGCAACTTTTAGCAGAGCTAGTTGCACACTACGCTGCCAATATTGCCACCCATACCCAATGTTTTGTTGGTATAGAGCAACTACTCATTGCACTTGATAATAAAGGAATACCTTGGGGCATTATGACAAATAAGCCTGGTTTTTTAACCGATCCTTTAGTCAGGGCCATTCCTGCGTTAAAGAGTGCGCAAATTGTGATAAGCGGTGATACCTTAGCAGAATCTAAGCCTTCACCCCTTCCTTTATTACATTGTGCTGAGCAAATGAGTGTTGATCCTTCGCGTTGCCTATATATAGGTGATGCACAGCGGGACATACAAGCAGGAAAAGCTGCGAATATGCACACCGCTACCGCACTGTGGGGATATGTACCGAGTGTAGACGAAGCACTGGCTTGGAATGCAGATTTTAATTGGCATAGCCCTATAGATGCTTTTAACCACATATAGTGCCATGTTAATTAATAAACACTACATATTGTGATTGTGTTAGTTTTTACGCAAAGCTTGATGATAAAAAAAGCAGACAAAATTTATTTTTAAAAAGCGTAAATTTAATCTTTCCTTAGTTGATTTTTACAAATTTCAACTTAACCGAATGATCAAAGGTTAATGCCTACTAACACAATTACGTTATCCCAACGTTATCCACAATGAGAGCGGTTTCTGTCCCTTGCAAAAGATCACAGACCACACTATCTTGTGATCTCTAATTTGAACAACACCAGATATTGTGGCTAAATGTTATTCAATTAAATTTACCTAAGCGGTATAAATAACAATAAAAGAATAGGCACTAGGCATTTTAAGTGCACTCATTGGTCAAAAATATTTAATTCCCAAGGAATACAGGCAAAACTATGAACCAACAGTTATCTGTAAGCAAACGTGACGGCCGTAAAGAGCCGCTTGATCTAGACAAGATCCATCGCGTTATTGAATGGGCCGCCGAAGGTTTAAATAACGTTTCGGTTTCACAAGTTGAACTTAAATCGCATATTCAATTTTATGACGGTATTCGTACTAAAGACATCCACGAAACGATTATCAAAGCCGCTGCGGATCAGATTTCTAAAGAATCGCCTGATTATCAGTATCTTGCTGCTCGTTTAGCTGTATTCCATTTACGTAAAAAAGCCTATGGCCAGTTTGAGCCACCGCGTCTTTTTGACCATGTTACTAACATGGTTGAACAAAAACGCTACGATGCACATTTACTCGTTGATTACACAGAGCAAGAATTAGATGAGCTAGATGCGTACTTAGATCATTCTCGCGATCTTAACTTTAGCTACGCAGCAGTAAAACAGCTTGAAGGTAAATACCTAGTTCAAAACCGTGTAACGGGTGAAATTTACGAAAGCGCGCAGTTTTTATATATCTTAGTGGCTGCAAGCTTATTCGCTGATTACCCTCGTGAGACACGTATTGATTACATCAAACGTTTTTATGATGCGGTTTCATTATTTAAAATTTCTTTACCTACGCCAATTATGTCGGGTGTACGTACGCCAACGCGTCAGTTTAGCTCATGTGTACTTATTGAATGTGGCGATAGCTTAGACTCAATTAATGCTACATCATCAGCAATTGTTAAATACGTTTCTCAACGTGCTGGTATTGGTATTAATGCAGGTCGTATTCGTGCACTAGGTAGCCCTATTCGTAACGGTGAAGCGTATCACACTGGCTGTATTCCGTTTTATAAGCACTTTCAAACAGCGGTTAAAAGCTGTTCGCAAGGCGGTGTACGTGGTGGCGCAGCAACCCTTTTCTACCCGCTTTGGCATTTAGAAGTTGAAAACTTATTAGTGCTTAAAAACAACCGTGGTGTTGATGATAACCGCGTACGTCACTTAGATTACGGCGTACAGTTTAATAAACTCATGTACTCACGTTTAATTAAAGACGATTACATTACGTTATTCAGCCCCTCTGACGTGCCTGGCCTTTACGATGCATTTTTTGAAGACCAAGACGAGTTTGACGCGCTATATGTAAAATATGAGCAAGACGAGTCAATTCGTAAAAAACGAATTAAAGCGATTGAGCTGTTCTCTATGTTTGCTCAAGAACGTGCTAGCACGGGTCGTATTTACTTACAAAACGTTGACCACTGTAATACACACAGTCCGTTTATCTCAAAAGTGGCTCCGATCCGTCAATCTAACTTATGTTTAGAAATTGCGTTACCAACTAAGCCTCTTAACAACGTGAATGATGAAGAAGGTGAAATTGCACTTTGTACATTATCTGCGTTTAACTTAGGTGCCATTGAGTCTTTAGATGAACTAGAAGAGTTAGCTGAGCTTGCAGTACGCGCACTTGATAACCTACTTGATTTTCAAGACTACCCAGTACCTGCAGCCAAAAATGCCACTATGGGACGTCGTACGCTTGGCATAGGCGTTATTAACTACGCATACTACCTAGCTAAAAACGGTAAGCGTTATTCAGATGGCAGCGCAAATGCGCTTACGCACAAAACATTTGAAGCGATTCAGTACTACCTAATGAAAGCCTCTAATGAGCTGGCAAAAGAGCGTGGAGCGTGTCCTAAATTTAACGAAACAACGTACTCACAAGGTATTATGCCAACGGATACGTACAAGCGTGATTTAGATAAAATTTGTGATGAGCCACTGCACCTTGATTGGGATACGTTACGTGCCAGCATTAAAGAGCACGGTATGCGTAACTCAACACTGAGCGCATTAATGCCATCAGAAACATCATCGCAAATATCTAATGCAACCAATGGCATTGAGCCACCACGTGGCCATATTAGTGTTAAAGCAAGTAAAGACGGTATTTTAAAGCAAGTTGTTCCTGAGTACGAACGCCTTAAAGATAGCTATGAGTTACTGTGGGATATCCCATCTAACGATGGTTACTTACAATTAGTAGGCATAATGCAGAAATTTATCGACCAAACGATTTCAGCGAATACTAATTATGATCCAAATAAATACGAAGGCGGTAGAGTACCGATGAAAGTCTTATTAAAAGACTTACTTGGTGCCTACAAGCTAGGTGTTAAAACACTGTACTACCATAACACCCGTGATGGCGCATCAGATGCACAAGAAGACGCTCCAGAAGTGGAAGATGATGATTGTGCAGGCGGCGCGTGTAAAATTTAATAGTTAAACTTAAAGCGGGCGCCTTGCCCGCTTTGTCCTGACAGTTTTAGTGATAGTTTTTTGAGTGATAAACATGTCTTATACTACTTTTAGCAGAAATCATAATAACCAAATGCAAGAGCCAATGTTTTTTGGTCAAACCGTTAACGTGTCACGTTACGATCAACAAAAATACCCTATTTTTGAAAAGCTGATTGAAAAACAATTGTCTTTCTTTTGGCGTCCTGAAGAAGTTGACGTAAGTAAAGACCGTTTAGACTTTCAAGCGCTTCCTGATCACGAAAAGCATATCTTTTTAAGTAACTTAAAATACCAAACGTTGCTTGATAGTGTTCAAGGCCGTTCGCCTAACGTTGCACTATTGCCAATTGTGTCAATTCCTGAGCTTGAAACATGGATTGAAACATGGGCGTTTAGTGAAACCATTCACAGCCGCTCATACACACATATTATTCGTAACGTAACCCAAGCGCCTGAACTCATCTTTGACGACATTGTTAGCAATGACAAAATTAGTGAACGTGCCGATGCCGTAACCACTTATTACGACGATTTAATTAACTCAGTGTCGCTTTACAACCTTTACGGTGAAGGCAAACATGACATTAATGGTGAAACCGTTGTAGTTAACCTATTCGAGCTGAAAAAGAAATTATACCTGGCGATGATGTCAGTGAACATATTAGAAGCCATTCGCTTTTACGTGAGTTTTGCGTGTTCATTTGCGTTTGCAGAGCGTGAGCTAATGGAAGGTAATGCTAAAATTATTAAGCTTATTGCCCGTGATGAAGCGCTTCACCTTTCAGGCACTCAGCATATTTTAAATATTATGCAAGATGGCAAAGACGACCCTGAAATGGCAATTGTTGCTGCACAGTGCCGTGAAGAAGCAATCAAAATGTTTGTTGACGCTGCAGAGCAAGAAAAAGAATGGGCAGAGTACCTGTTTAAAGATGGTTCAATGATTGGCTTAAATAAACATATTTTATGTCAGTATGTTGAATACATTACCAATGCACGCATGACTGCTATTGGTTTACCAGCACAGTTTGATAATAACAGTAACCCTATTCCATGGATCAACTCATGGCTTGTTTCTGATAACGTGCAAGTTGCTCCACAAGAAGCGGAAATTAGCTCATACCTTGTAGGTCAAATTGATTCACAGGTTGATGCAGCTGAATTTGGTGACTTTGATTTATAATGACTGATAGAACCACTGCAAGTGTCACGCTTGCAGATAACAGCCAGTGCTTAGATTTTACCGCTGGCTGCCCTTCTCTTTTACACTGCTTAGAATCGAATAAAATTGATGCTGCTTACCAGTGCCGTGAGGGATATTGTGGTGCGTGTCGTGCTACGCTTGTCTCTGGTGAAGTAAATTACAATGAAGAACCATTAGCCTTTGTGCGTGATGGTGAAATACTGTTGTGTTGCTGCAAGCCCAATGGTGATATCAGTATTAATTTAAAGTAACTAGCATTGAGGTTAACAAACCACACAGTGTAATGCCTAACAGTTCACTTTATTCACTTACCTGTTTGCTGCAATTATTACTCAAGTAATCACGATTATAGCCGTGTTATTTACTCTGAATAGGCAGTAGGTACAAATCGGTAATGACCCGTAATTGTATGAGCAAAAAGCATATCGCTCATTTCAGGTCCGCGACCAATATTGTGCACAATAAGCGGGTGACCACTGTCCTGCGATATTTGATTAACAACCATACCTATGTGCGGTAAATTGCCTGGCAGCATCCAAGTGACTATGTCACCGGTTTTATATTCTGCTGCATTAAGCGATTTAGTTAACACTTGTGCATGCCGCTCAAAATAAACCTGTAAGTTAGGTACACGTCGATGATCAATGTTTTTATCTGGCTTGGTTAATCCCCAAATACGCTTAGAAGGATATGCACGAAAATTATTCTGCATGTCTTCATGAACTAACTTTTGTAAATCTATACCAAGCTGTCGATACGATCTAATTATAACATCAGTACACACACCAATATTAGCGGGCACATCGCCACCAGGGTATTCAAGCCTATGATAGGCGCCATCGTAAGTTACTTGTTGCGTTGTTCTATGGATCAATGCGTTGACAATATCATGATTAAAATCGGCTGCCTTTACATCAAAGGCAAGTAAAACAAGCGGATAGAGAATAAAGCGCGACATATAAATTCCTTTTATAATATTTATTAACTAAAGCTGTTGAGTAATATAGTCAGGAATATTAAATTTATTTCCATTGCTGGTAAAGTGCGCATCAAGTTTATAGGCCATTTTTTCAAGCGGAGTATCATCATAACCACAGGTTTGGATTTCATTGATGTAGCACATAATAAAAGCGTGAGCACCGAGCTCGCGCCATTGAACGACATGAGCCAGCTCATGAAAATGCACTCTTAAATTACGCGCAACATGGGTAATATGTAATAAGTGTCTTTATAGGTGATCCCTGCTACATCCATGTCAATAAAATCGCTTAAACCAATTTCACGTAAACCAGCAAAGTCAGGCTTAGGAATGTGTTCAACAACCACATAAAATGCAGTTTTCAAAAATTCATGCGGGTAAAGCCATCAAACTCGGTAACAAATGTATCACAACATATTCTTTGATCAACTACTCGCTATTCGTTTTATCAATCCATTGTTCTATTTGCGCTAGCATGTTTTCTCCAAAAAATTGCTTAGTGACTTAATTTAAGCATAAACATTTAATGACGCAGAATTTGCTTTTATCAAAAAAAAGCGCCAATGGTATTATTACTGACGCTGATTATTAATAATGGCTATAAAGTTGTCTAACCTTCTTCTTCAACCAATGATTCTAATAACTCATGGATCTCTGATTTTAATTCTTTGTCTTCAATTTTATTCGCACTGATTTTAGCATCTTGCAGATTTTTAATTGCCGCTTCTTTATCACCCAGCTCAAGCTGTAAAGTAGCCATAGAAAAGGCAACAGACGACATATGATCTTTGTTATTAATTTCTATCGACTTCTGTAACGCTTTTTCGTAAGTCTCGATAGCTTCTTCTAGCTCTTCGGTAAAATCTGCTAATGTTTCCCACTGAACAGGGTGATCTTTCGCTGTATTTTCGTTTTCTATACAAATAGCTTTTAGCTCAGCATATAAAGATTCAAACTGTTTAGTATCATTTTTATTAGCCGCTGCCATCAGCTTTTCCGCCAAATCGTGAACCGCTTTGTATACTTTAGTATTCATAATTACTCGCTACCTTATTGACGCGCCTTTTTTGACTTATTAAAGACATCGTATTCGAAATTTATTCCCTAATAGTACATTATTATTAAGCGCTGCGTTGTTACAAAAGTATTATAAGCGATAAAAACAGAGGTTTAATTTAAAAACCTGGATATTACAGTGCTACACTTAACACTTAATTTAAGTCGCAATAGTAAATACCTATCCTATGCAAAATTGCAATCAATGCGGTAAATGCTGCACTGAATATGGTGCGGCAGATTTAGATACAAATCAGGATGAAATTGAAATGTGGGCGTTATTCAACCCTAAAATATTTCAATACGTTAAAAACGATAAATTATGGTTTGACCCAACAACGGGTGAGCAATTAACGCAATGCCCATTTTTAGAGCTTGCCTATAGAGCATCTCCTGAAGAAAAAGATAAATATACTTGCAGTATTTATCATGACCGTCCTCAAGATTGCCGACACTACCCAAGTTTAATTTCAGAAATGATAAACGATGACTGTGCAATGCTTGAACCTGTCGATAAACAAAATCATTTTAAAGCACAAAAAAAGTTAGACATACTAATGATAGACAGTCGCTCTTAAATTTGACTGTAATAATACCGTGCTAGATTAAATTTATCGCTCTATTGTGTTATTAAACGCAAATTTTAAAGTTATAGTATAACATTGTTGATAGCTTAATTTTGTAGTGTTATATTATATCACAACATAACAACCACGATTCGAAGTAATTATGACTAAGCTAACACTCATATCCTCAGCGCTACTGTCTGTTTTATGTTCTCACTCTGCCCTAGCAGCAACGATTAACGGCACAGTAACAGATACAAAAATGCAACCCATTGCCAATGCCACAATTCATGTTCATGGAAAGTCACAAAGCGTGAAAAGCAATGAACAAGGTCAGTTTAGCATCGACATAGATGCTAAAAGCCAATTACATATTAGTAAAGATAACTACATCGATTCACGTATATCACTTGAGAATGTAGACGATACAATTACTGTTACATTAAAGCCGTCTTCGGTTGAAACTGTAGTTGTGTATGCCTCGGCACTGCATAAAAATAGCTTAGAAATGATTTCACCTGTAAGCGTACTATCAGGGGATGAACTAAAAAATAAAGCGAAACCGACCCTCGGTGAAACACTTAAAGGAATACCAGGAGTAAACGCGAGTTATTTCGGCCCTGTCTCTTCAAGTCCGATTATTCGTGGCCTAGGTGGTCCTCGTGTTAAAATTACTCAAAACGGTTTAGATAGCAGTGATGCATCACGTATTGGTCCAGATCACGCAACATCAAGTGATAGCTTAGCCGCTGAACAAATTGAAGTACTACGAGGCCCAAGCACCCTACTTTATGGCTCTGGTGCGATTGGTGGTGTGGTAAATGTGGTTGATAACCGTATTCCAACCAATAATACTGACACACTCTCGGGAGCGGCGCAATACACACACGATACCGTTTCAAATGCGAACACCTATGCTGCAAAATTAGAAACAGGCAGCAATAACTTTAATTTTCATTTTGATGGCACCAAACGCAGTGGTGATGATTATCAAACGCCTCGCTTTAACCTACCGGATGAACATGAAGCAGGTGAAGTACACATTGAGGGCGATGAAGAAACAGCCACTTCAGTTGAAAATACCTTTATCGACAGTGAAACAGTAAACTTTGGTACCAGCTATGTCGGTGAGCATTTTACTGTTGGCTTTTCATACGGCAATATTGAAACAGATTATGGCATTCCTGGGCATTCACATGATCACGGTCATGCCCATCAAGAAGAAGGCGATCATGAAGATCATGCGGATGAAGAACATATAGAAACTCCCGTTTATGCTCATTTAGAGCAAGATCGTTGGCAAGGACTGGTAAGTTATGCATTTCATGATAACTGGATTGAATCTATTAACCTTCGTCTTGGCTACACCGACTATACGCACAGTGAAATTGAAGATGGCGCGATTGGCACCACATTTAGTAACGAAACCACTGAAGCACGTTTAAATGTAGAGCATCAGTTAGGCCAATGGCATGGCATGATTGGCTATCACTATAGTGAATCTGATTACGATGCAATTGGCGAAGAAGCGTTTACGCCTGCAAGTGTCACTACCACTCATGCGTTATATTTACTTGAAGAACGCACATTTGGCGATGTCACCGTAGAGCTTGGCGCCCGCCTAGAAGATTATGATATCAAAAGTGATGTAGATATACATCAGCACAGCCATGATGAACAACCTGTATCGGCAGATGAGACTATTAACTACACCCAAAGCTTTACTAATGTAAGTGCCTCAGCCGGTGCGATTTGGGAGTATATGCCAAGTCACAACCTAGCCGTTAGCTTATCACATTCAGAGCGTGCGCCACTTTCAGCTGAATTACTCTCTAATGGTTTGCATGTTGCCACAGGTACTTACGAGCTTGGTTTGGGCTATCATATTGAAGGGGCCGAAGCGCATTTTGAACCTGAAGAAATTAAACAAGAAACCTCTACCAATTTTGATATTAGTTTACGTCGTTTTAGCGGTGACTTTGGCTACACCGTCAACTTTTTCTATAACGATATTAAAAACTTTTATTATCAACAAAACACCGGATTAGTGTTTGATGAGATGGATGGCTTTGAGTCTGCTGCCAATGGACACAGCGATGCAATTGATGTTTATCAATTTACCAGTAAAGATGCGCAGCTTTATGGTTTTGAATTTGATGCACATTATCAAATAAACCCCAGCGCCATGGTAAAAGTATTTGGTGACTCTACTCGTGCCAAACTAAAAGATAATGAAGGTAATTTACCACGTATCCCTGCCAATAAATTGGGCTCAGAACTACAATATACCCTAGGTAATGCGCAATTTACCTTAACAGGAACCCATTACTTTGAGCAAAATGATATTAGTGCTTACGAAACGGCAACGGATGGCTATACATTAATTGATTTACAAGCCAATTATCAGCTTGATTTAGGTGCAGTGGATACACAGCTCTACTTAAGTGTTGATAATATTACGGATGAGCTTGGTTTCGTGCATAGTTCATTTATTAAAGATACGGCACCTCTTCCTGGGCGTAACTTCCAATTTGGCGTTAGAGGCTACTTTTAAAGCGCGTTCATTTTTAATCAGACAATAAAAAACCGCATTCAAAATAATGAATGCGGTTTTTTTATAACTAAATTCTAATTAAAGAATAGCGTGTAACTCAACGTCAAATACAAGTGTTGAGTAAGGTGCGATTGCAGCACCGGCACCACGTTCACCATAAGCAAGCTCATGAGGAACGTATAAACGCCATTTAGTACCTACTGGCATCATTTGTAATGCTTCAGTCCAACCTTTGATCACGCCACCTACTGGGAATTCAGCAGGTTGACCGCGCTCGTATGAGCTATCAAAAACAGTACCGTTTACTAAAGTACCGTGGTAATCAACACGTACTGTAGACTCTGCAGTTGGCTTTTCGCCTTCACCTGTAGCAAGTACTTCGTACTGAAGACCTGACTCAGTGACTGTGATTTCAGGACGTTTTGCGTTTTCTTCTAAAAATGCAATACCTTCAGCAGCCAATACTTTAGCTTCTTCTTCACGACGAGCTTGGATCTCTTCGTTGATTTTCTCAAATGCAGCTTGGATCTCAGGGATCTCTACTTGAAAAGCACTGCCTGCATACGCATCTTTCATGCCTTCAAATACTGAATTTAAGTTTAAACCTTCAAAAGGGTTAGCCTTAAGTTGCTCACCCATTTGTAAGCCAATACCGTAACTTGCTTTTTCAGCATCTGTAGTAAAATTATCTGACATAATGTGTTATTCACGTTTTGTTAGTTAAAAGACCCGTATATGCTATCACAAAACAAAAGCCGTTTGGGGCTAGTTTTTATTGAGTTTTTCTTTAATTAAACCAATAGCAAAGGTACATACAGGTAAACTGAGCAAAATTCCAACAAGTAAGCTCATCGGCAACAATCCAGCCACGCCGATCAACAAAAGAGGCACAGCCACCAAACCGATAATGCCAATGTAAAACGCGCCCCACACTGGCCAAAAATGATCGTATTTTGTGATTAAATGCCCGGATAAAAGATTAAACCCGATGCCATATAAGAAAGTCATCATCAGCGCATTATCTGGGTATGCATCAATGGCCATTTTTTGTAATAACGATATGGCACTTTGGTAACAATAACCAAACACAGTCCATAGCAGGATGTGCTTAAGTAAACGTTTAGAAAAGGATAACTCCGGGGACTGTGACATAATAAAGCTCCAGATAGCAAAAAACCGCCAATAAGGCGGTTTTTTAAATAATGGTGGAGAGATAGGGATTTGAACCCTAGAGGGGCTATAAACCCCTGCCGGTTTTCAAGACCGGTGCATTCGACCACTCTGCCATCTCTCCGTACGGCGCGCATAATAAGATCATACGCTTAGCTTGTAAAGCCCTATTTTACTAAAACCGGTTAAATAGTTAAATATTAATCAGGATAGTCATAAACCCTAGTAATATTGTTTAGGTCTGCGGGCAATCCAAGAACATACTAAACACACCAGTAAGCTGGCAGTTAAAAATGCAATACTTTGAAATATTAAATCGAAGCGGTTTAAATCATCACTTGGGATCACAACTAACACAAACGAAGGTAGGACGGTGAATAATAGAACATAGCAGCATATTTTAAAGGCTCTGCCAAAATCAAATCGTCGAGACTGTTGCATCCACCATGTTAGCAGTACTAGGACACCCATCGCAGTTGCAGCAATAAAATGAGCTGCTTGTGTATTCATTGCAACATAAAATGTCGCAAGCGCGCCAACAACACCCCAGATTGACCAAGCAAACCAGTTTTCTTTTTCACGTAAAAATAAATTTCCCATCATTTTCGTCTTCTTTATCGTTATTATTGGTAAGACTTTCCATACATTACCAAAAAACAACCGATTAAAAAACAAACTGAAGAAGATTTATTGCGTATGGTGCTTCCGTGCGCTTCTCGCAGCTACAATATTAACCGCGGTAGTGTAACACGATTAACTTAATAAATTATGACTATGTTGAATATAAAAAGTTCATCCTATTGCTACAAAAAACTAAAATAGTTTTCTGGTTTATGGCGCGGTGACTTTTTACACTCAACTGCTGGCGTCCCTAAATACAAATAACCCACTATTTCATCATCATTGTTTAAGTTAAGCGCTTGTTTAACACTGGGGCTTTGTGCAAAGTATCCTGTGCGCCAAATACCGCCAAGCCCTTGTGCAAATGCGGCTTGTTGCATAGCCAGCACGCCACAGCCTGCACTTTGAACTTGTTCTATTCTTGGTACTTTTGGATGTTGTTGATATTTTGCAATGGCAATAATGATCATGGGTGCTCTAAGGGGTAACTCTTTAGCACGATTAATTACTTTTTCAGCTTGCTGCTCGGCCAAAGCGCTTTGATAATAAATTTCACCCAACTTATGACGTGCATCCCCTTGAACAATAATATATTGCCAAGGCGCAATACAGCCATGATCGGGAACTCTGAGCCCAGCCTGCTGAATAATGTTTAGTTGTTCTTCATTAGGGCCTGGCTCTGTCAGTTTTGCATCTGACTGGCGGGTTAATAAAAGCTCAATAGCATCCATTATAATTACTCAAAAGACAAAACAACAGCATACCATTGAAACCCTTAGGTTAAAATATAATGGGCACCCCGCTGTTATTATTTGCTTATCAAGAAAGTACCTAGGTTAAAAAGCACACAAATAATATCGCAACCCAAATAGCCGTGTATTTGTGCCATTACAAAGTGGCGCTCGCCTTTTGCGTGTAATACCAATCCGCAATAATACTTAATCATTTTACGGGGCTAAACGTGTCGCTATCTGTGTTAAAAAAATCTCATTTAGAACAACTAAATAGCAAATTTTTTGCCTAGCTATCAACACGTTTTTCCAGCCTCAAAATAGATCACTTAATTAAGCGAATTGGTATAAATAATTAGGTCGAACTAATGAGAGGCTTTATAGATTTAATTTTGCCAGTTAAGCGTTGTAGCCGAGACACCATTGAAAATCGTAATAGCGTATTTATTAGCTATACAAGGAATGGGGTAAGGTAAAAAACAACAATATAAGGGTCTGATTATAAGTTAACTACCTTTAAAAAATAATCAGACCCGTGTACTTACTTAAATTGCATATTAGATACTGCGTGCAACTTGTAAGGCTTCGAATATAGCGCGCTTGGCATCAATAGCCGCTGCTAGTTTAGCGCCACCAATAACATGAACCTTGGCATTCTCTGCTTGCGCCTTAAATAGTTCGTTATTAGACACTTGCCCAATACAAGCAATCACAGTATCAACTGGCAATACTTGCGTTTCGCCAGCAACACTGATAGTTAGGCCGTTTTTATCAAAACGATGGTACTGGCAATTGGCAATTTGCTTAACGCCATGTTGTTTAGCAACTTGACGATGTATCCAACCGGTTGTTTTGCCTAAATCACCACCAAAGCGCCCTTCACTGCGTTTAAGCATATAAAGTTGACGCTCATCTTTATGAGGCTGAGCATCGCACTCTATTCCCCACTGGGTTTTAAAGTCGCTGATACTTTGTGATTTATGTTCACTTAAAAATGCCACCATATCAAAACCTATACCGCCTGCGCCTAAAATCGCAATCGAATTACCAAGTTCAACCTCACCGCGAATGACTTCATCGTAGGCAAAAACACGTTTGTCATCACTACATTCTATAGAGGCTTCACGTGGCCTTACACCCGTGGCAAAAACCACATCATCAAACTGGCTTAGCATACCGTCATCAAATGCTTTGCCTAATTCAACGGTGACGTTTAAACGCTTAAGTTCATTGGTAAAATAAGCCAATGTATGGTTAAAGTCTTCTTTACCTGGTATCTGCATTGCTAAATTAAACTGCCCACCCATATGCTGCTTTTGGTCAATAAGCGTTACATTGTGACCTTTTTGCGCTAAGTAGCAACTTGAAGAAAGCCCAGCAGGACCCGCTCCAACCACTAATACATTTTTAGCTGTTGCGGCTTTTTCTAGAGAGTAATCAAGTTCAAAACCCGCTTGTGGGTTCACTAAGCACGTAGCACGTTTACCTTTAAATACATGGTCTAAACAGCCCTGATTACACCCTATACAAATATTAATATGTTCAGAGCGCTTGGCTTGATATTTATTAAAAAACTCGGGATCTGCAAGTAAAGGGCGCGCCATAGAGATTAAATCAGCCTCACCCGCCGTTAAAATATCATTAGCAATCTCTGGTGTATTAATGCGGTTTACGGCAATAACAGGCACGCTAATAACATCTTTCAAACGCTTTGACGCTTCTTTAAATGCGCCTGGGGGTACCATGCTTGCAATTGTCGGTACCCGTGCTTCATGCCAACCAATGCCAGTATTAAAAATATCAACACCTGCTTTTTCAAGTGCAATAGCTTGTTGTGTTACTTCCTCAGGAGTTGAGCCATTAGGAATTAAATCGATTACAGACAGTCTAAAAATAATTAAAAATTTATCTGAAACTTTAGCTCTTACTGCTTTTACAATCTCAACAGCTAAACGCATTCTATTTTCAAGACTACCACCAAACTCATCGTCTCGTTTGTTTGTATGCGGTGCCATAAATTCATTAATTAAGTAACCTTCAGAGCCCATCACCTCAACGCCATCGTAACCTGCTTTTTCTGCTAAATATGCAGAGTGAGCAAAATCTTTAATGGTTTTTTTGATTGAACTTAAAGACATAGCCTTAGGTTTATAGGGATTGATCGGTGCTTTTATAGCACTTGGGGCTTGATTGAATGGATGATAGGCATAGCGCCCAGCATGCAATAACTGCAGGCAAATTTTACCACCATGTTGATGAACAGCTTGTGTATAAGCACGGTGTTTAAAAACATCATAATAACTATTAAATGATGATGAAATAGGCGTTAACTTGCCGCGAAGATTAGGGCTATATCCCCCCGTAATGAGCATTGCTGTGCCACCTTTAGCACGTGCTTCATAAAAAGCACGTAGGCGTTTACGATTATGCCACCCCTCTTCGAGGCCGGTATGCATTGATCCCATTACTAAACGGTTGCGTAGTTGTGTGTGTTTTAGTTCTAATTTTTGTTCTAACATCCTGTGCCCCAATAACTGGTCTAACCTGTGTGCATTTAGTCAATTCTGCTTTAATGACCAACAATAAGCAATATATGAGCAGATTAAACTTAATAATTTTTTAACTTAAAACCTGTTGACTGCGTTTATCTTGACCAATAGCGTGAGTTAAAAGTAGTGACTAGAGCCATAATTTCAGTAATTATTTATTAAATAAACACGTGTTTAATTTCAAGTGTAATTGAATTTATAAATGTTTCGTTACGATTTAGCAGTTAAATTTATTTATATTCTACGCTAAGATGGCAATAACGTTTTAGCTGTACCAATTTAAGGAGCTATTTTGATAGCAAAGGTATTTAAAGGTATATGGACGGGGATCAACTTCTCACGTCGTTTAATACTCAACGTATTGTTTTTATTTTTGGTCGTTATTTTTATCGTATCGGTATCAAGTGACGGTGATAAAATTATTGTCGAAGAGGGCTCTGTTCTTAGACTTAACCTTAATGGCCCTATTGTCGAAGAAAAAACCTATATAGACCCTGTTGAAGCCGCTATTAATGATGCAACGGCCAGTGCTGACTCACCCAGTGAAATATTGCTCGACGATGTAGTTGAAGTAATTAATCAAGCAGCACAAGACTCGCGTATAAGCGCTATTTTGCTTGATTTACAAGAAATGCCAAAAGCACATTTAAATAAGCTCAAACAAATTACACAGGCACTTGAAACATTTAAAGCAACCGGTAAAAAAGTGATTGCCTCAGGGTATTACTACACCCAAGCACAATATTACATTGCCGCACATGCAGACGAAATTGCGATGCATCCTTATGGTAGTGTGCTTATTGAAGGCTACGGTATGTACCCGCTTTACTTCAAAGACGCATTAGAAAAATTAGAAGTCACTCAGCATATATTTCGTGTAGGTACCTTTAAATCGGCCGTTGAACCGTTTATCAGAAACGATATGTCAGAGGCAGCTAAAGAAGCTAACCGCGTATGGCTAGGTGCTTTATGGAATGAATATAAGCAAGACGTTAGTGCTGTACGTCCTTTTGATGAGTCAAACTTTGATGAAACAATGGATGTTTATTTAGCTAAAATGCAAGCCGCTAATGGTGATGCCGGTAAATATGCACTGGATAACCAATGGGTTGATTCATTAAAAACCAATCAGCAAATTCGCCAACAATTAATTGAATTGGTTGGAGAAAATGAAGATGGAAAAACATTTAAACAAGTCTCTTTTGGTGAATACTTAAGTTTAGTAAAACCGCCTATTGAGTTTGATAACCCTATGACTGAAAAAGTCGCTGTTGTGGTTGCTAAAGGCACTATTGTTGATGGTGAACGCCGTGCTGGTGAAATTGGTGGTGATTCAACTGCAGCCCTCCTTCGCAAAGCCCGACTTGATGACAAGGTTAAAGCGGTGGTTTTACGTATAGATTCAGGCGGTGGCAGCATGTTTGCCTCAGAAGTAATTCGTGCTGAAGTACTTGCACTTAAAGCTGCTGGTAAACCCGTTATTGCATCAATGAGCTCAGTGGCTGCATCAGGCGGTTATTGGATTGCATCGGCGGCCAATGAAATTTGGGCAGCACCGAGTACAATTACCGGTTCAATTGGTGTATTTGGTACCTTTATGACATTTGAAGATACTCTAGCTAAAATAGGCGTGTATTCAGATGGCGTAGCGACCACCGAATTAGCAGGTTTTTCAATCACTCGCCCACTTAACGAGAAAATGGCTAAAGTTATTCAAATGAGTGTTGAAGAAGCGTATGGACGCTTTTTAGATGTGGTTGCTGAGGCACGTAACATGACCCCAGAGCAAGTTGATAAAATTGCCCAAGGTCGGGTATGGATTGCCTCTCAAGCTCGAGAGCTTGGTTTAGTTGATAAACTTGGTAATAAACAAGATGCGATTAAAGCAGCGGCTGAGCTTGCTAAGCTTAACTATTATGACGTTAAAACAATTAAGCAATCGCTTAGCCCACAAGAAAAAATGCTTCAAGATATCTTCAGCAGTGCCGCCGTTAAATCAGTACTTGGGCTTGAAACACAAAAAACAGCAGTATTAGCCAGCCAAGCTAATCTGCAAAGTGTTATTAAACAATTAAGCAGTGAACTAGAAAACCTAAAAGATTATAACGATCCACAAGGTGTTTATGCCCGCTGTTTAGAGTGTACAGTTGCACAATAGTGCCTTAACAGGCTGTATTGATTAGCAGTTAGCGTTATACTAAGCCCAGTTTTTTTACTGGGCTTTTTTATGAAACGTAAACGCATTTATATCGCTTACACTGGCGGTACCATAGGAATGAAAAAATCAATTCGTGGCTATATTCCTGCTGAAGGGTTTTTAACCGAAACCGTGGTTAATAACGCAGAGTTTAATCGTGAAGAAATGCCATTATTTGATATTCATGAATACTGCCCACTTATAGATTCTTCAGATATGTCACCGACTCATTGGCAACTCATCGCCGATGACATAAAAAGTAAATACCAAGATTACGATGGCTTTGTGGTACTACATGGCACCGATACTATGGCCTATACTGCATCAGCTCTATCTTTTATGTTTGAAAACTTAACTAAACCTATTATTGTAACCGGCTCACAAATTCCGCTGTCTCAATTACGCTCAGATGGTCAAGTTAACCTCCTTAATGCCATGTATTTAGCGGCTAACTACCCCATTGCAGAAGTCAGCTTATTTTTTAATAATCAGTTGTTCAGAGGCAATCGTGCAACTAAAGCCCATGCAGATGGGTTTGATGCATTCGCCTCACCTAACTTAGAGCCGCTTGCGCTTTCAGGTATTAATATTCAGCTGATCAAAGGGCAATTAAGCCCGTATGTAGAAAATGAACTCCAAGTTACCCCTATTACACCGCAAGCTATTGGCGTGCTGTATTTATACCCAGGGATCAGCAAAGAAGTAGTAAAAAGCTTAGTTAATGGCAATATTAAAGCCCTCGTACTGCTAAGCTTTGGCGTAGGCAATGCGCCACAAGACCCTGAGTTTTTAGATATTCTGGATGAAGCAAGTAAGCGGGGTGTTATTATTACTAATTTAACCCAATGTTTAAAAGGCCAAGTGAACATGGGCGGTTATGCCACGGGTAATGCACTGTTAAACATAGGCGTGATCAGCGGTTACGATATGACCTTAGAAGCATGCTTAACTAAACTGCATTACTTGTTTAGTCAAAACCTAGAAATCGAAACAATTCGCCATTTAATGCAAGATAACCTGCGTGGTGAGCTGACCCGTTAAGTAATCAGTTAAGCGAATAACAAAAAAGGACGCTATATA